>JBKCHO010000134.1:0-4121 GCA_046302815.1 Bacteroidota bacterium
AAAACACCCAATGGAAAAATTATTTCCGATACTACAAACGACATACTGAAGCTAGTCGTAGTAAACCGATACCAAAAGAGCAAACCAGCCATTGCATTTATTAGAAACATGGGCATCAGGAGCGGAGCTTTCGCCTCTACAGTTGCGCATGATTCACATAATATAATCGCGGTCGGCACCGACGATATCTCACTGTCCAAGGCAGTTCAATCCCTGATGGACTCCAAAGGGGGGCTTTGCGTTGTTGGGGCAGCAGACCAATTGGCGGAAGTACTGCCGCTTCCCTTGGCTGGTCTTATGAGCTTGGATTCATGCAAAACAGTAGCAGAGGCCTACCAAAAGTTGGATAAACAAGTGAAATCAATGGGCTGCCAACTTAGAGCACCTTTCATGACCCTTTCTTTTATGGCGCTTCTGGTGATTCCGGAACTAAAACTTAGTGACAAAGGGTTATTTGACGGCAAAAACTTCCAATTTGTTGACCTTCAGTAATTATTTGAAAACTGTTGTTTTGTTGATGTTAAGCCCAAATAAAAAAGACAAAAACAAGAATTTATTGCACTAACTAATATTAGGTAAAATAAATTTGACAAGAACTCGGTTCGAGAGCTAAATTTGTAACACTTTATCCAAGTGACAAAGACAGCGATTTTTGCCCTAGTTCTGATGGCATGTTCCCTAATTGGGTTACTCATCTACCGTATTCTGCCAAATGAATATGGTCTCGCTATTTCTATATTTTTTGCATTGGCTGGCATTTTCACGGGACTATCACAAAGCAGAGACGCATCAGGACAAGAGCCTAAATGGCGAAGAAATCTTCGACATACTTTTCGCTTCGGAAAAAGTGACAAGGGCAACAGTGATAAGAGGTCCCGGGGGTAAATCCGTGATTGTTTACTCCATCCAAGTTTAGATGGAAGCCTCTCCCAATAAAATTACCGGATTTTCCAATAAACCCTTTAGTGTTTGAAGGAACTTGGCTCCGGTTACACCGTCAACCACCCTGTGATCGCAACTTAGAGTTACCTTCATCATGGAGGAGTTGTGTAGTTGTCCGTTTTTGATAATGGGAACCTCCCTTATGCCACCAACAGCTAGGATGCATGCATCGGGCGGATTGATGATAGCTGTAAATTCATCAATACCAAACATACCCAAGTTGGAAATAGTAAATGTGTTGCCCTCCCAATCACTTGGCTGCAACTTTTTTTCCTTTGCCTTTGTTGCGTATGCTTTGACTTCGGAATTGATTTGAGTGAGTGACTTGGTATCGGCATAACGAACTACCGGAACCAACAGGCCTTCCTCTACAGCAACTGCCACACCAATGTTCACATGGTGGTTTATGCGGATGCGATCCTCCAACCATGACGAGTTGATCTTGGGATGCTGTCGCAATGCGGCTGCAGAGGCCTTAATGACCATGTCATTGAATGAAATCTTCAATCCAGCAACCGCATTGATACTTTCGCGTGCATCAGCACAGCGATCCATGCATATGTCCATGGTTAAATAAAAGTGAGGTGCCGTGTTTTTGCTTTCCGACAACCTTCTGGCAATGGTTTTTCGCATTTGCGAAACGGGTAGCTCTTCGAAGCTCTCGCTCGTAATTCCCGAGGCAACAGCCCTGCCAAATGTTGGCGTCATACCTGGCTTGAACCAATCCACATCGCGCTTTACTACGCGTCCTCCATCACCAGTGCCTGGGATGCGTGACAAATCCAAACCTTTTTCTTGTGCAAGTCGCTTTGCCAAAGGTGAAGCCTTTACGCGTCCATCATCACCAGATGAAGCAACTACAGGTGAAGTTTGAGTTGGAGCAACTGTTACAGATACAGGTGCTGGAGCTGGAGCCGGTGCAGATTGTGTAGATGGTGTAGGTTTAGGGGCAGGTGCCGAAGGCGCTTCCATAACCTGTTTGTTTTTCTCATCCTCTAGCAACGCTGCATAGTCCTCGCCAGCCTTGCCAAAAATCGCCAAAATACCATTTACCGGAGCGGACTTACCTTCTTCAACACCCTTATATAGCAACACGCCTTCTTGAAAGGATTCAAATTCCATGGTGGCTTTGTCGGTCTCTATTTCAGCAACCAAGTCGCCGCTTTTAACCATATCTCCAATGTTTTTATGCCACTTTGCCACAACTCCTTCGGTCATGGTATCGGACATTTTGGGCATTCGGACTATTTCTGCCATGGCTTAATATTCTATCGAGATTGAATAATTAAAAGTATAAAGGTTTGGGATTACGATATTGTATGAGTTTCTTGATTGCCTTATTCAACGATATAGGGATATGGATCTGAATAAACATCCTTGAACAGCTCGTCGGGAGTTGGGTAGGGCGACTCTTCAGCGAAGCGTACGCTCTCCTCTACCACTGCATTCACTCGAGTATTGATGGCCTCGAGGTCGGCCTCGGTCGCCCACTTCGACTTGATGATACGCTGACGCGCAATTTCGATGGGATCCTTCTGCTTATACTCTTCCACTTCCTCCTTGGTCCTGTATTTAGCGGGATCGCTCATCGAGTGACCTTTGAAGCGATAGGTTTCCATCTCGAGCAAAGTAGGTCCATCGCCTTTGCGTGCACGCGCAATGGCTTTCTCCATAGACAGGTGAACTGCTTCAGGATCCATTCCATCTACCGGCTCGGAAGGCATATCGTATGCTAAACCCAGCTTGAATAAATTGGTCACATTACTGGTACGCTCAACCGAGGTGCCCATTGCATAGCTGTTGTTTTCAATGATGAAGATTACAGGCAGCTTCCAGGTCATCGCCATGTTGAGGGCTTCGTGAAAGGCTCCTTGCCTAACCGCACCATCTCCCATATAGCAGACACAAACATGATCGGTTCCCAAATATTTTTCCGAGAAAGCGATTCCAGCGCCAAGCGGTATTTGACCGCCAACAATACCGTGACCACCAAAGAATCTGTGGGGCTTCGAAAACATATGCATGGAGCCCCCCTTGCCTTTGGAGCATCCGGTGGCTTTACCATACAATTCGGCCATCACTTCGTTTGCAGAAATCCCTTTAGCTAAAGCATGTGCGTGATCGCGATATGCAGTAATCATCGCATCCTCTTTACGCAATGTAGTCATGGCGCCTGCCATAACGGCCTCCTGCCCAATATACAAATGACAAAACCCCTTTATTTTTTGCATGCCATATAATTGACCGGCACGCTCTTCGAACCGACGCATTAGATACATCTGTTCATACCAAAACAGGTATGTTTCCTTATCGAATTTGGACTTGGCCATAGGTTGCTGAACTTTAGGTGCAAAAATAGGAAAAAGAGGCAAGGAAAAGCCTTTGCATTTGCTTTTCAGTCAGTTAGATGTAATAATGGGCGTTAGTCCCTTTTGAGATTATCGGCATTGAACATCAGGGGCAACAAGGTCCGTGCATCGGGCACTACCATTACCTTGCCATTGCCTGCTGTTAAAATCATCCGTATTCCAGATTGATAACGATGTTCATATTCGGCCAACACTTGGCGACAATCACCACAAGGGCTTACAGCCAACAATTCATCGGTATCGTGAAAACATGCCGTGATAGCAATGGCGCAAATCTTGTTTTCTGGATGCTGAGATGCGGCAGCGAATAGGGCTACTCTTTCGGCACATAGTCCTGAAGGGTAAGCTGCATTTTCCTGATTGCTGCCCTGTACAACCTCGCCTGTTTCCAGTAAGACTGCAGCTCCCACATGAAACTTGGAATATGGAGCATAAGCCGAATCGGTGGAGGCGACAGCAGCTTCCAAAAGCTCCCTGTCTAATTGTGATAACTCCTGTGAGGAGTCATACAATTCGAACTGTATTTCCTGAGAAACCTTTTTCATGGTGTTATCATCCTATTTGGAAATCAATGCCACTGCATACGCCGTAACACCTTCCTCACGGCCGATGAATCCAAGTTTTTCATTGGTAGTTGCCTTGATAGCGATGTCATCTATTGATATCCCCATCACATCTGCCAAGGTTTGTTTCATTTGGTCAATATGAGGATTGATCCTCGGTTTTTCGAGCACCAATGTGGAATCGATATTACCGATGGAAAAACCCTTCGCTTTTAAAAGAGAAACGACTCTATCCAATAAAATTTTA
>JBKCHO010000135.1:0-4095 GCA_046302815.1 Bacteroidota bacterium
GCCTGCACGAAAGGCGTTACCAAATCACGAGCAGCAGGTGATTGATGTACCGTGCTTAACGGTTTCTTCGGATTCCAGATTCCTTTTTGATCCGATGGAGTGCGTTGTTGGGTATTCCATAATGCTACGCCATCGTGATGCTTGGTAGTTAGCACGGCATAGCGTGCGCCGCTTTCCGCGATGAGGTCGGCCCAGGCGTTGGCGTTGTAAATGGAGGCATCAAACCGTTGCAGCTGCGACATGTATTGCGGATAAGTGGTTTCGCGGTTGTGGAAACTCCAGCTTTCGCTAGTGCCGTCTACCGCATAAACACCCCAGTGGATGAAAATGCCCAACCGTGCCTCGGCAAACCAATCCATTGTGGAGGTTTGCGCCCTGGAAGTCAAGGGAAAAAACAAGAGAAGCAGCCAAATCAGGTTCATGCAGGGTAAAGGTAGAATTTGTTTGGGAAAGCGCCGATTAAAGAACGATTGGGTTATGTATCTTTACATATATCTATCCAAAAAATCATGATTCAAAAGTACATGACCGCCCTGGCCTTGTTGATGCTTACGATCCAGGTTCCCGCTACGCACGCACAAACCGTTTACGATTCGCAAAACATCTCTTTGCTCTCCAATTGGGACAATCCGGCCGTAACACCCGAGCCAACCTACAGCATCCGTTACAACGGTATTTGGGGATGGAACGACAGCTTGGGCCGCGAATATGCACTCATTGGAACCACCGGTGGCGTATACTTCATCAATGTGACCAATCCCACCGCCCCTGTTGTTGCGGACTATGTGCCTGGCCGTCGTTCGGGTTGCATCTGGCGTGAAATCAAAACCTATGGCCACTACGCCTACCTGGTGAGCGATGACTCGCCTCCCAACAGCCTGCAGATCGTGGATCTGCAATACCTGCCCGACTCGGTGCATGTGGTATATGACAGCAACGCGCTTTTTGAGCGATGCCATACCATATTCGTAGAAGATGGACTTTTGTACGGAGGCATTGTAAGCGGTGGGTCGTTTGCCGGCTCTGGCATACAAGGCAACATGTCGGTGTTTGATTTGTCGAACCCCACCAATCCCGTGTTTCTACGATCCATCAAAAACGACTATCCAAATTTGTTAGCCACCAACCAAGTGCACGACATGTATGTGCGTAACGATACTGTTTACGCATCGAGTTCATTTGATGGATTATTCATCTTCCGTTACAATCGTACTACCAATAACTTTGTATTGTTGGCCTCGCTTACCACCTATCCAGGTCAAGGGTACAACCATAGTGGTGCGCTCACCGATGATGGCAACTCTTTTGTGTTCATGGACGAGGTACCAAACGGACTTCCTGTGAAGGTGCTTGATGTAAGCGATTTCAGCAACCTCACGATTACTTCAACCTTCCAAAGCAATCCTGGTCCTACACCACACAATCCATTCATGTTAGGCAATACTTGCCACATTGCCTACTACCAGGATGGTTTGCAGGTGTTCGATGTATCGGACCCTTACAATCCAACGCGATTGGGTTATTTTGATACGCACTACCAAACTGCCATGGGGGGACCGTATCCATCGCCCGCCTACCAAGGGGCCTGGGGCGCCTATCCTTATTTACCTAGCGGAAATGTTTTAGTATCCGACATGCAAAACGGATTGTATGTGTTGGATGTATCGGCACTGAGTTCGGGCGTGAACGATTCACCTTCGAGCTTGGATGTGCGATTGTATCCCAATCCTGCAGCGAACGGACAATCCACGCAAGTGCGGTTCGATAAGAACCTGCAAAACGAATACAAAGTCATCCGATTGATTGCAGCTGATGGCCGATTGGTATCTGCACAAAGTACACGCGATGATGCAGCGGTGATTTCCACTGCCGGTTTATCGAAAGGATGTTATGGGGTGCAGGTGCTTACCAACCGCGGCACTTGGATGCGCAAGCTAGTGGTGCAATAACCCTTACTTCATGCGCACGGCCGATTCCAGGGCCAGTGTGATCATGGGCTTGAGCGAGCGTTCGCGCGCATCAGGCGATATCTCTTCGCGCGTAGGTATCACATCCGAAACAGTAAGCAATGTTGCCGCTGCTCGTCCCAAATGGCGGGCATTGGCAAACAAAGCAAAGGCCTCCATTTCCACAGCCAGACATTGGTGCTTTTCCGCTACAGGCGGGATGCCGGGATCTTTGCGGTAAAACACATCGCTGGAGTGAATATTCCCTTGGCGGATGTTCATTTGCAAGGATGCGGCGGTCTGGTTGATGATGTCGTAGGCGTTGCCTTGGTGCGGCATGGTATCGCCTTCGAAACCGAAGGCACAGGCAGCGAAAGTGGACTCACTGCAGGCCAGGTCGGTGTTGATGAGATCGTACAGTCCGATGTGAGGATGATAAGATCCACAGGTGCCAATGCGGATGATGCACTGCACATCGTATTCCTTGAACAGTTCGAACGAATAAATACCGATGGAAGGACAACCCATGCCACTCGCACCCACGGTTACCTGGTAGCCGTTATAAGTGCCGGTGTAAAAAAACACATTGCGCGTATGGCTCACCAGCTCGGGGTTTTGCAGGAAATTATCAGCGATGAACTTGGCGCGAAGCGGATCGCCAGGCATAAGCACAACGGGCGCAATGGATCCTGCAGGGGCACTAATGTGGAGACTCATAGGGGATTGGTTTGGGAGAGCGAAAATAGAAAACAATTTTCGATGTACGATTGACGATGTACGATTGACGATGTACGATTTTATTTTAATATCCCGAAGCGTGCGAAGCTCTGCTTCGATGTACGATTGACGATGTACGATGTACGATTTTATTTTGATATCCCGCAGCGTGCGAAGCTCTGCTTCGGGGGACGATTTTGGGAGGCGGAGAGCGGTGGCAGATGGCGGGAGGCGGTGGCGTGATTTTGAAGTGGGTTGCTGTTTTAGGTGGCAGCAATATTGAAAACCCATTTACAAAACTGATACAATCACTTCGCGCTCCTTTGCGAAGTACTTTGCAGTGCTTTGCGCGAAACAAACACTCACTTAAAATGCATCTCGTCCGATAATAATCAGTAGGTGGAAGTTGAGAAGGGCAAAACACCATCATTTGAACAATTCAGCATAACATTTGTTGTAAAGATTGACACATCAGCCAACATGAAAACAACTCTAATCCTACTTATAACCATCGCTAGTATGAACAGCTTAAAATCCGATTTAAAAATCGATTTTGGAAGCTCTGATGGCAAAGTCAAAGACTGGTATGTGATTTCTGACAATGTTATGGGTGGTGTCACAACATCCAAATTGGAATACACCGATAATTCAATGGTTCTGAGCGGAGAGTTATCATTGAAAAACTTCGGCGGCTTTTCATCCGTAAAAACCAGATTCAACAATTTCGATTTGTCATCATACAAGGGTTTGAAAATCAGATATAGGTCCTCATATCCAAAATTCGCATTCACCTTGGAGAACAGCAAAAACTGGACCTACCCCTATTACAAAGGGCATTTGCCCAATTCCAAGCCAAACGTTTGGACAGAAGCCACACTCAATTTCAAGGATTTCAAAGAATATCAAATCGGTGAATCAACTGGCAACATGCTCGAAGAAGACCGGCTAAAAAACATTGTGAGACTAGGCATCATGACCACCGATAAAAAGGAAGGGCCTTTTTCGATTGAGGTCGATTACATAGAATTTTTCAAATGATGTGACCCATTGTTGATGGACTGCCAATATCATCAGTAGCCGGCCTTTAAAGGATAAACAGGTCCAGCCTCATAGTCCGCGTTCCGTGATTTCTGAAATTAAACCTTTTGCTACATTTACCATCCAAGGGCTTATCCATGAAAAAGTCGATTGTCTTATTCTATTGCCTTTTTGTGCTGATTGGATTTTCATCTGCCCAGCCGTTTGACCCCGTGCTGGCTGGCAGGTTGCAAAATGTCATCGACAGCATGCGAACCAGCAACAACATCAAAGGTATTTCGGCATGTGTGATTTATCCTGGCATTGGCACTTGGAAAGGCGTCAGCGGTGTATCCCATTTCGGAACCCCTATCAATTCGAATATGGAGTTTGGCATTGCCAGCAACACCAAGCT
>JBKCHO010000136.1:0-9058 GCA_046302815.1 Bacteroidota bacterium
ATATAAAAAACATCCTTCTTTGGCTTAAACAAACAACCCCCCCAAACCGAAAAAACTCCCCCCACCCCTAACGACAGTGTAATCATGAGAGCTTCGGAAATTGGGTTTGTCAGACAAACCGAATCGATGTGCATTGCGTACAAAAAGATGCAAAAATCCGAGAAAACAGGATAAAATCACTAGGTATTTCAACGCCAATTGGACTTCCATACCTACATCAGTTTTCTACAAAATGATTTAAAACTGATCGGGGGCGCCATCCTAGTTGATCCGTTGCCTTTTTTGATGAAAAAGTCAAAGTTTGAGTCATTTTATCCAAAATAGCCATTGAAAATAAGCTGCCACCAAACAAAGAACCAATCAAGGCAAGCGACTTTGCAAACCAACTGGAAATCTCGATTGGTTTGTTAAATTTTTTTGAAGAACACAAAGCTGCAACAAAATCATTGAATCCGACATCGATCCCATCCGTCAAATTATAGGCACCAGATATTTTGATGCCTTTTAAAGCCACCTCGTTAATGAATTCAACCAAGTCTTCCAATAACACCATACTTTTTTTAAACTTGTTTCCCCTAATAACGAAGAACCTACCTTTACTTAAGGAATCCAACAATCTCTTCATGTTACCCGGAGCATTAGCACCTACTACAAGTGGGAGACGCAAAATCAAATAAGGTATTCGATGAGTTTCACACCATGTAACTATCAGCTGTTCAGCATGAAGCTTGGATGAACCATAGGAATCGACAGGCTGTGGCGTAGATGACTCATCAATTTGATGCCCAGATTGTTTGCCATAAACGGCCACGGTGCTACAAAAAACAAATCCCTTAAGGATAGCAGGGTTTAATTGACTTAACAGGTTCGTTGTGGCTACTACATTATTATTGTACATCGAATCAGCATCTGCAAATGGCAAATGTGCCAAACCAGCAGCATGTATTACGAAGTCGAAATCGGGCAATGTAAATTGATCCGTTGATAAATCAATTTTCAAATTCGAACCTCCCTTTCTGGATAAACCAGTTACCGAAAATTCGGGCATCAATTTACTGATAAGGGCTGAGCCTAAAAAACCGGATGCACCCGTTACTAAAAGTCTAGTTTGATTCAATCTGCTTTTTCTGTTTCTTTCTAAGATAAAACTTTAATTTTCGAAACCATTTTTCATCCATTGTGGGTCGTTCAATAGCCAGATAAAACAGTGTACCCACAAATAGGGTTATAGGAAGTACTGTAAGTGACATTGTAAACAAAGACCAACTATAACCCAAAGAATGCAAATAGGGCAGTATAAAAGGAGTAAACAAGTGATATGCACCTAGGTGTAACAGATAAAGTGAATAGCACATGCCTCCAATCACAAAAACAATTGGCTCGGAGCAGATCCTACTCGTCACAAATCCTTTAAAAACCCCAAAGAAAAGGGCCATCATGGATAAATTAAACATGAAATTATTCAAGACCCTATCCTGGGGCTTATAGAAATAAAACAAACCAACGACGGCAATCAATGTGGTGATGTCCCAAACAAATCTTTTCCTCCAAAAAAGAAACTTATACCTAAGGTAAAGCCATGCAAAAAGGATACCTGCGCAGAAATGACTGATATAAAACAGTACCGACAAATTAAAATGTTCATTGTTTTCGAAAAAAAACAACCCTCTGATATAAAGCGTACCAACCATCAACAGTAAAAACGACATGGTCAGCCAAGCATTATTCCGATAAGCAAAAATGAACAGGAACAAATATGGGAAAAGAAGGTAAAATTGCGCCTCTGTTTCCAAGCTCCATGTTACTGGGTTAATTGGAGAAGGATATCCAAAAATCAAGACATGTGAATAGCCTAATGTGGATAAAAAGGTTGGGATGACATCAGATAATGCGGGAGCCTTATGAAAAATATATACCAAGGAAAAGACCAACAACGAAACCAAAAAAGGTGGTTCTATGCGTAACAACCGCCTTCTGTAATATTTGGAAAGCGATATAAAAGGGTCGCGAGCCAAATATCTTTTAATGAGTGGAAGGGCTAGTACAAATCCACTTATTGCAAAAAAAACCTTGACCCCCAAATCAAGCCGACGAAGCCACCATCCGAAGTCAAACATTGTTTCACCTCCGCCCAGCAATTCGTATGAATCCTCAATTCGTGCAAGCCCCCAATTCGATGACAAGGTTGAATTCAAATGAAAAATCATCACGGTTATGATTGAAAAAAAACGCAGTCCGTCAATTTGAGGAATAAATTCCGTTGAATTAGTAATCCGACCATATTTTCGTAACCAATCAAACATGTGAAATAGAATTGATGACCCCTATGTATTTGTCAGATAAAAAACTCCTATTGAATTCTATAGATCCTAGTTGCAAGGATGAGGAACTGGCTTTACTCCAGAATTCGGGATCATCGGCTAATTTGAGAATGGCGTTTGACATCGACACAGAATCACCTGAAACCACGTTAATACCACATCCGGTTCTATCTATTAATTCTGACATCCACCCTTTGGTGTTTTGAATAACGGGAAGACCAGATGCGAAACTATCAAACAATTTATTGGGAGAAGATGTGCTTAAAACAGGAAACGGCTTGAAAACAACAAAACTTCCCACAGCTTCCTTCAGCCAACCAACAACATCCGATTTAGGGATTAAACCGGTGAAATGAACATGATCCGAAAGACCTATTTCTTTAGCAATACCTTCCAAATCCTTTCTGTATGCACCGTCTCCAATGAATACACATCCAAGATCTGTACGATGTTTTAAAAGCTGAAAACCATAAAGGATTTCCTCACAAGCATCCATCAATCCCAGAGAACCGAAGTAAACAAAAAGCCGTTTGCCTAACAGATGCTGTGGGAAATCCGGAGCAGCATAAACTTTATTCTGAAACAAGTCCGTATCGCTTGAATTCGGAATAACCGTTACATACAACTTGGAGTTTTTCATTTTTATGTACTCTTCCATTCCCTGACTCAAAGCAATGATTGCATCTGATTGTTTGTAACAAAAAGACTCAAACCAGTAAGCCAACTTATTTCGAAATCGTCCTTTAAACAAACCCATCTGAACACCACCCTCTGGCCAAAGATCGCGAACTTCAAAAATCAGTTTCGATTTACGTAAAAGTTTTGCAGCTATCCCGGGAATTCCAACGGTAATGGGGCCCGAGCTTGCAATGACCACATCGTATCTACAACGAATCACCAACCAAGTGCATGAAAAAGCGAAACGAAGTGCATTCCAAATCCTTTTCAGTTTAGAAAACAAATTGGAGTCAGGCGCATTTATTATGATCACCTCCATTCTATCCATATATTGGCGATCAATAAATCGTGAAGAAACAACATCACTCTTATAATAGGGTGCTGTTATAATGGTGACTTGATATCCTGCCTGAGACCATCGTTTTCCAAATTCATATGGCCTTGTTGACCAACTTCCCTTGGTGGTGCCGAAGTATTGATGGATATAGGCTATTTTTAGCAAGGGTGGTGGGTAGTGGGTAGAGGATAACGGTCAATTGTCAATTCCAACGGTTTTATCGACCACATATAGCGGTCTGTTTTTGACTTGAAGGTAAATACGAGCAAGATATTCGCCGATGATACCCAATGAAATTAATTGCACGCCACTGAAGAGGGTGATAACCGCCACAAGTGAAATAAATCCGGATGGTACTTCGTAGCCAAGTAGCTTCTTAATCAAAACACCAGTTAAGTAAATAACTGAAACCAGAATAGTGTATAGGCCTATATGAGTAATCAGCTTCAGGGGTTTATTGCTGAAATTAAAAATACCATCATAAGCCAACTTGAATAATCCTTTCATAGAATACTTGGTCTTGCCATCTGCCCTACCATCTCTGTCGTATTCGTATGGAACCTGTTTGAAGCCAACCCATGAACGAATGCCCCGTAAGAATCGGCTTCGTTCGGGCATATCATTCATGTGATCCAATACCCGTTTGGAAATCATACAGAAGTCCCCACTGTCATGTGGGATGGGATGTTCGCTCAATCTGCTTAACATCCTATAAAACAACCAGTACGTGGAATTCATAATTGCACCCTCCTTCCTGTTTTTCCGAACGGCATAAACCACATCAGCTCCTTGAAGCATCTTTTCGAAAAAAGGAACCATCAACTCTGGTGGATCCTGGAGGTCACCATCGATAACCATTAAAGCTTTGGTGCATTGGGCATGAGCCATACCAGCAGATAAGGCAATTTGATGCCCGAAATTTCGACTCAACAATACGCCTTTGAATCTTTTGTCTTTGGATGCTATTCCCTGTATTAAAAGAGCCGTTTGATCCTTACTTCCATCATCAACCATGATGACTTCAACGGAATGGCTACAGGAATCCATTGTAGACTGAAGCCGATGCACCAGCTTATCAAAGACCTCGTGTTCATTGTAAAGTGGAACTACAATGGAAATATCAGGAAGGCTCATTTTTGGATGTAATTTTAGGTATATGGTAACCGATAAATATAGCTGCAAGAAACATGTAAATAACTCTACATGGGAATAAATAGCGCTGCTCCATATATACAAACCCATGGAATATGAAAAATGCCATCAATACCGCCAGCAAAATCCAATAATCCTTCCATGATTTATAGCTGAAAAACAACCAAATAGCCAAAGCGAGGATGAACAAGTTGATGAAATTTAAAAAAGTGTGGAAAATCCAATAAAGAAAATGTCCATTTAATCCGGATTTGCTGAATTTTTCAGGGGTAACGGAATTAATTTGCAATAGATGACCATTAATTAATCTAAGAACGGATTGCTTGATGGTCATAACCGGATAATCAAAAATATCATTCCAGTTCCATTGACCAAACACATCGGCAACAGACTTTCCTGAATCGGATGCCAATCGCCGAAGTTGACGACCAGATGTTTCATAATCCTGAAAATCCATGCTTCCCTGACGGGTCGATCGATCCCAATAACGCCAATCCCATGTTTCATTTCGATACTGAAAACGACCTATATGTTGTACATAAGCGAAATAATCGTCTTGATAATATGTAATCCTGGTATTGGGTAGCTGTTTAACAAGAAAACCAGAGAATAGGACAGCCAATCCAACAAATAAAAGACCCAAACGAAGAGAACGATAATGGTTAGTTATCAAATTTCCTCGAACTAAAAATGAAAGCAAGAAAATCAAAGGTATTGTAAGGATGGCATTGGGGCGAGCCAATATCAATATAAACAAGCCGATGAAAAATGTAGAATGCCAATGGTTGCCCTCACGCCTTAAAAATCCATTTATAATCATCAGCATAGATAAATACGCTAAACATTCGGCCCAAATACCCATAGAATAATATACATGTAGTGGTA
This sequence comes from Bacteroidota bacterium, assembly GCA_046302815.1. GTDB lineage: Bacteria > Bacteroidota > Bacteroidia > AKYH767-A > OLB10 > JALRAP01. Next base: position 5,374 of record JBKCHO010000136.1, read on the forward strand.
TGATGAATGTAAATACCATAAAAACATTCGAAGTAATTGCACCATATACACTAACCAAAGTACCGTAAATCATGTAATGTATCAATGCTATACAAATACACATCCAGATCCGAGCATATAACAGTTTCCTTTCATCTGATGACTGGTCGCCAGCAGCCAAATAAGGAATGGCGTAAAACAATACAGGTCCAGGAGCCTTACTGATGGAAACAACTTCAAAAGGAGCGTTACCACTCAAATAGGAAACAAGAGTCTTGGCCTCTATATGAAAATCGCCATCGCCATAGGGTTTTGATTTTACAGGGGACAAAAGGAATAGTCCGAAAAATCCGATTGACAACCATACCCACATCCAACGATGGGAAAAATTCAACCAATTCAAAACCATTGATTTCATGGTGATTTAATTAAGCAATTGGAATTTTATTGTTAAACATCGCGCCTACCCATTCATCCTGAGCCCTATTGTCGAACAAACCCATTCCTCCCTCAGGGAAAAAAGTGCATTCACCTAAAAACAATTTATTCTCAACCACATAAAAATCTACACGAACAAACTCAAATGACTTAGAAATCAAAGATGCTATTTCAATCATCTGATTCAATAAAATAGGTTGATTGATCATAGAATTTGGCCTTGGGTAAATCATACCCAAATCCAACAAATTCCAATCCAAATCATAAAAGGCACGCTTATGTCCATTGAACCGGTCGATATCTACCTGGATAAACTTAGCAACACCATTAAAGCAATAAACTTTATAATCATTAATATTATCGCCTAAAAATTCCTCAACCACTAACATTGGAGTCATCTTTGAATAGTGTCGTTCTCTGGAATAAAAATAAGAGTCCACAGTGAACCAATAGCGAATTGTATCCAATACTTGTTTAGTCATCAACTCTTCATGTGAAACTAAAACCAAGTTCATACCACTACCCCGGTTCATTTTGACAATGCAAGGAAATTTTAAATCTGAACCAATAAGTTCATCCACATCCTTGAAAACTCCGATAAGCGGTACAAAACACGCAAAATCATACCGTTGTTTAAGCCATTTGCTCATTTTAGACTTGTCGGCAAGTAACATCATTTCCGGTTCAAGGTTCAAACCTTTTATTCGGTTTATTTTACCAAAAAATGAATTTTCGGATAACTGATAATATGATTTCTTGAAGCGAAAGGCATTTGTGAATCGTATTAATACCAAAAAGATAGAATCAGGAAGCCAACCTAAACCATAGCGAAAAATGAAATATTTAAACTTTTGACGATTCATTGGTATTGGATCCTGCCAAAGCCATCATATCTAAATCAACATCTTCTTTCCTCTGTCTTCGAATTGTTGCTGGATTATAAACCACATTCGAACATCCAACTCCAACAATCAATGGGGTTACGAATGTCCTTAGAGCAGAGTGGAAGGTGGTATATACTCCGATAGAAAAAAAGATAAACAAAATTGATCTGAGGATAACATTCTTGTTTTTCCGAAGGATATTGAATCCAACCAAAACCAGCAAAATGATATAAGCCAGTCCGAATGAGCCATGTTCAGCTAGTAATCTACTGGCTTCAATGTGTGCAGTGATATCTTCCGTATTTTCCCGTAAATGCTTAGAGGCGGCCACTCCTACTCCGAAAATCGGGTTTTCAGCCCAGAGTTTCAAATCTCCGTTGAATATCTTATACCTACTCGTAGTGATTACATTGAAATCCTTATCCTTGGTGCCTTTCATGGTTCCTACCGTTTCACCAGCATAACGAAGTGCCAGATTCCCACCTGTAATTTCATTAACAGTAATAAAAGTAACAGCTATCAAAATGAAGCCTGGAATCAGGTATTTTCGGACATCGGGTATCCTGTTTCGTATTCGATACTTGCGATCGATAAATATCGTCATTACCGTTAACATGATCACTCCTAGCGCACCTCCAAGCATGCCACCTCTAGAAAAAGTCAACAAACCCTGAAATACGAAAAATACCAGGATTCCCGCATCCAACAATCGGTTACCTGACCAGCGCCAATCGAAAATCCAAAAAATGAATATCAAGAACATTCCTAAACCAATTACTGTAGACACTTGGTTTGGACCAAAACCGCCGCTTGCAGCTGCGTTCGCACCTAAACTGAATTGAATGCTGTCCAAATCAGGAGTTTTGATGAATGTACAAACTAAAGCAGCAAACATTGGATACAACATCAATTTCAAAAGCTTCTTGAATTGATCGAATGACAAGCTCAGACTACTGAAGAAGATAATTGCCAATGCCACATTAATGGCCCCAAGCCCGTTAAATACCACTTCCAGAAAATAAACCTCATCACTGTCGGCAAACAAAAATGAGGGCAATATCATAAACAACATAAGTATTCCGTTGCGCTCCTTATTTGCTCCAGAAAATATCCCAAGAATCAGCAAAAAGAACATCATGTATTTACTAACTTCATAAGGCACATAGGGGAAAGCATTGGAAATCCTGGCAATAAGTTCAAACGATGTCATATAACTGATCACCATGGCAATCGAATACAACCGGTTAGGTACTGATGGTTGGAACATCGCTGTACCAGAGTTAATAGCTACGAAATAAAACCTTGCGATAAGGGGCCATGTAGAAAAAGCGACCATAACGCCTAAACCAGCATGAATCAGGAACCAAAACAGAGAACTTCTTGAGTATGCAATGCGATATACCATCAGGCCTGATTCGTACGCATTTCGTTCAATTTATTGTAATATAAATTCCAAAAATGGTTCATATTTATTGAAACATCGAAATTGGATTCGGCATATAGCCGATTCGTAACAGAAATAGAATTGCATTTGGATTGATTTGACAAAACCATTTGCAAGCAATGATGGAGATCGGTTGAGCTTCCATTCTCGAATAAGTATCCGTTAACACGATGGGTGATATTTTCTCGATTAGCAGGCAAATCAGTCACAATCGGAATACAACCGCATGCCATAGCCTCCATCAAGGATGATGAAAACCCCTCGGTGCTTGGAGCTGAAATATAAATCCTACTCATCTTCAACAAGGCAACCAATTCATTTTGATCCAAACGACCATGAAATACAACGCTATCGGCTATTCCCAAGCGATTCGATAATTGCTCCAATGGTTGCCGCTGACTTCCATCTCCTACAATATGCAGTTTGATCCCATCATTGTCTTTTTTTAAAAAGGAAAAAGCTTGGAGTATCAAATCATGTCGATAATACAATTCGAGAGAACGAGTAACAATCATATGTATTGGCTGTACCGGCTTGGATTCAAAGTGTTCATATTTGAAAACAGATAAATCAATGCCTTTGGCACCAACGATGATTTTTGAAGGGTCTGTTCCAATAGATTGCATATGAAGAAGCATTGTTTGACCCCAAGCATGAATCAAGTCGGATTTCCGATAAACCTGATTCTGAATCCAACCTTTAAAATTTTTTGAAAAAAATGTATTGGGAAACAAATCCGTTGCCCCTTGTTGTGCAACTACCCTGAGTTTGGCCCGTTGGAATAAGGCCAGGAAACCATAGCTAGTGCTTCGCTCAGCCAAAACGATGTCGTAAGCTGGTCCCCGATTTAACAATAAAGAAAACCATTTGAATGAAAATGAAATAATCCTGGATAATCTTGAGCCTTGTTTGGGAAGCTCATAGGTATCTATATCAAGGC
>JBKCHO010000137.1:0-2359 GCA_046302815.1 Bacteroidota bacterium
ATGTAGGTTCCGTAAACATCACTCTTTTGGGCGTTGGAAAAGCCCATTCCCCCGTTTTCCATGCTATCCAGCATGTAAAGGGAAAAGATTCCCAGCATCAAATAATAACCGAAACGCTCCCACATCTCGGTGAAAAACAATACATAAAGTCCTTTCGGATGTCCCTGGTTGGTACCGGAATTAGTCATATAATGTTGCTTTTTAAATTGGTTTAGTGGGGTTAAATGTACTTTTTTTTTAAATATGTGAAATCCTGTATTGTAGATGAAATTTGTCAAAAGTTTGTAGAATTTCTAACTACTTTTAGTGATATTTGTCATATGTTTAATTATAGATAAAGTTTTACATTCGCGAAAATGTTGTTGATTAAGGCAGGCCTACCATTGCTTAACAAGCAGAACCTAACCCAATTCTTAAATTATTTATGCCTACCGGAACTATCAAATTCTTCAATCGCAAGAAGGGATTTGGATTCATCATTGTGGATGATTCCCAAAAAGAAATCTTCTTTCATGCCACGGGAGTAGTTGACAAGAACAGTATTAAGGAAAACGACAGGGTGTCATTTGAAGAAAAAGAGGGCGACCGCGGTATTGCAGCCGTAAATGTGGTTAAACTTTAACCACCTCCACTTTTTTTGATCGTCGATTGATTTTTAAAGACGATTCGATTTCCCTTGACCTATTGCATAACTTGGCAATCAGCCGGGCAGCTCTGCTATACCCCAAAACAGAAATAGTATTCCTGCCGATGTAATGCCGTATAGAGTCAGGTCGAACGAATTGTCGGCTTGAAACAAAAAGGGTGTGAGGAAAAACCCAGTCATTAATAGCAGGGTGCCTATGGCTCCTAGCGCCAAGCCCCGTTTCTTTTTTTTCAGCAGTTGGTGTCCAACGGGTTCGTTTCCGAGTAAATCAGTATTGTAATTAGCAAGACCCATTGCCATCAAAATTTCCGTAATGGTCGGTCTGCTTTCCCGGTCTTTGTACAGTTTTTCCGATAAATCCGCTCGGTGATGCTTTTCTTCCATAGAGTAGCTTTTTATGCGAGTTTAATCCATGGACTTGGTATTGATAATGATATTGGTCATGGATTTAAGCAGATAAGTTTCCGCGTTAACGGTTGATGTAGCCACCAGAAACCATAACAATACATCCGAGTAATTTCAAACCAAACAATTTCAATTTTATGTGGTGATTCGTTTTCTATTTTTGTGGAATGAAAAAGCTTACCGATTCGCAAATCCGATTCATCGACAAGTTGATTCCTGGGCAGCGAGCTTCAGGAGTGGTTACGGGATTTGCCGATTTTGGTGCTTTTGTCTCTATTGGAATGGTGAGTGGATTGCTGCACAATCGCAACATCAAGTGGGGTAGGATAGAGGATCCCAAACACCATTTGCGTTTAAAGCAGAAAATCGAGGTCGTTATATTGGAGGTTGATAAGGATCTTCATCGTTTCACCGTAGGCTTGAAGCAGCTGCAAGAGGATCCTTGGGAGCGTTTTATAGGTAAATACAAAGTCGGCGATACGGTTGCAGCTACCGCTTTGTTGAGAAAAGAGTTCGGTTGGGTAATGGAGATAGTGCCGGGTATTGAAGGCTTACTGCACAACTCGGAACTGGCTAATTATTCGCAGGCTATGGAGGAGGGTCATGCACTTGAGCTGATTATTCGAAATATGGATGTGGATACCAGGAAACTGTACCTGGGCTTTTGATTTATACATCTTGTTTTATATCTTTAGATTCTAACTCTGACTAGCATGAGAAAAATCCTACTTCTTATTATCTTATTCGTTGTGGGCTCGACCCGCACTCAGGCACAAAACTGTTTTGTTTCGGCCAACTTATCGACTATTTGTGCCACTGGGTGTAATTTTTCCGCCACGGTAGTTTTCCAAGGACCAAACATGCCTTTTACTGTAACGGTAACCGGCCCCAACAATTATGTATTTGGACCCGTTATAGCTACATCCACAATCTTTCTTAGCAACATGTGTCCGGGATCGTATCAAATCACCGTCGTCGACAACCTCGGAAACCAATGTGCCCAAACACTTTTCACGGTTCCTGCTTCAATCCCATTGACAGTGATTTCGCAAGTCGTCAATGCTTCCTGTTCCGCTTGCAATGATGGGGCTGTGGTACTTTCCGCCTCTGGAGGCACACCACCCTATGTTTTTAATTTCAATGGTATCAACACTTCTTTTGCGGGGAATGTTGCTCCAGGAATGTATTTTGCATCGGTCACCGATGCTAATGGTTGTACCGACTATGACACGGTTGTGGTTTCTGTTGGAAGCAGTAGCAGTTATTCCCTTTCTGGTGAAATCTATTTGGATGTGAATACCAATGGTG
>JBKCHO010000138.1:0-7038 GCA_046302815.1 Bacteroidota bacterium
AATTTCCACGGTAGAACCATGACAGCGGTTTCCGCCTCTGTGGATCCCGATTCGCGCCGCAACTATGGCCCTTATTTACCCGGATTCAAAGTGGTGCCCTACAACGATGTGGCCGCTTTGGAGAAAGCGTTGGATGATCCCATGGTGGCTGGTTTCCTGTTGGAGCCTATACAGGGCGAAGCGGGCGTAGTGGTTCCAGATGATGGATACTTATCTGCAGTATATCATGCTTGCAAGTCGCGCAATGTCTTATTTATGTCTGATGAGATTCAAACAGGAATTGCCCGTACCGGTATGATGTTGGCATGTGACCATGAAAATGTAAAAGCCGATATTTTGATGTTGGGCAAGGCGCTCTCGGGAGGTGTTTTGCCTGTTTCGGCGGTGTTGGCCAATGACGAAATCATGTTATGCATCAAGCCTGGCGAGCATGGTTCCACCTACGGCGGTAATCCGCTGGCATGTGCTGTGGCGATGGAGGCTATGCAAGTTATTTTGGATGAAAAAATGGCCGATAACGCAGCCCGCCTGGGAGAAATACTGCGAAACGGATTGCGCACCATTCAAGATGATCGCATCAAGGCGGTGCGCGGCAAAGGGTTGCTTAATGCGATTGTGATTGAACCTCGCAACGGTAAATCTGCGTGGGATCTTTGTTTAAATATGGCCGAAAATGGTTTGTTGGCCAAGCCTACGCATGGAGATATCATCCGCTTTGCGCCTCCCCTTGTTATCACCGAAGATCAGATCAACGAGTGCTTGGGCATTATTGCGAAAAGTTTGAAAGAGTTTTAAAGTAAACTCCTAACTTTTTTTCGAGCTCAACTATTCGGCGCAGATCCCTTTAAGCCATTTTATCTGCGTCTAGTATTTTAGCCATTCACATTGGTTTGCCGTGTACGATTACCAAGGCGCGTTGGGGTTTGATTTTTTCATAAAAGCGGATAGGATGAGCGAGGCCACAAACACAAAAAATACAATACCAAAAAAGGTGAGTGCTGCTTGCCATTCGGGTCGGAATCCCATCTCGATCCATCCCATGGTTTGTTCCAGTTGGTCGGCCGATAATCCTTGCTCCTCTAATTTTTCCTCTTCTCGAATCAACAGCCTTTCAAGGAAGGTGGTGTTGATGAATTTGTAGTAGAGGTAATAGAAAACGGCTAGAGATCCTCCGCCTCCTAAACTTGTTTTGAACCCTCTTTTCAATCCTTCGCCAACGGTCATGTATCCGTTGTTCTCCAGATCGCGGAAGTCGCGCAAGTTTAAGTAGCAGATGTACGCCAAGATGGCGGTGGTGATGGTTCCTGTGATCGTTGACAAGGAATCGACTGTATCGAGTCCGAGACCGAACAACAGTAAGGCGATAGCAGCTTGGGAGCCTGCCAAAATCAATCCATAGCGTGTTGTGGATGTCATGTTACTTGGTTTTGGAGATGTTGTTCAACAAAGGTGCGATAACTTTTCCAGTTGTGCCATTTGGGGGTTGGATGCCCAACAGTCTTGCAAGGGTAGGGGCTATATCGGTGATGCAGGTCTCTTGTTGCCATATTTCGGGCTTTACCCGCCATCCATAAAAAATCAGAGGCACATGGGTGTCGTAGGTGTAGCCTGCACCATGGGTGGTTCCTTTGCTCTTGTATTCCACCAGTCCGGGTTCCAAAATGATGGCCACATCACCCGAGCGCTTTGGATAAAACCCCTTTTGAACATGCGATTTGATTCCCCATGTGTATTCATGCGACGAAAGCTCTTTGCCGGTGAGTGTCCACGAAACTCCTTTGATGCCAAGTAGAAATCGGGCTGCGGCTTGCGACACGCTTTCCAAATCCAGCTTGTTATCAGCGACGAGCTGATGATTAAGATACACCTGGTCGTTGTCGAAATGAAGAATCCAGTTGCCAGGGCCGTATATAGATACCAAATACTTATTGAGTGAATCGGATGCCGCCGCCGCATTGAAAATGCCGGCGTTGATTTTTTGATCCTGCATGAAGCGCACATTTGGAATGGCGGCATGGTCGGCTGTTAGGAAGAACAGCACTTGGTCTTTGCCCACTTCCTTTTCAATCAGCGTAATCATGGTTGCCAAGTCGCGGTCTAAGCGCAGGTAGATGTCTTGCGTTTCTATGGCATGGGTGCCGAATTGGTGTCCCACATAATCGGGGGTGGAGAAACTTACTGCAAGTAAGTCTGTGAAAGCATCCATTCCCAATCCTTCCGATCGTTGCGCGTCCAATGCGAATTTCATCGTGATGGTGTTTCCGTACGGACTGTATTTGAGCAAATCGTATGGCTTCGCGCCTCCTACTTTCAAGTCGTGTGGAAAAACCGGTTTGGTTTCACCCGGAAACAAATCCTCGTAGGGGGTGTCGTCGGGTGTGCTTTCCACATATTGATCGATGGGTAACAAAGTGGTCCAAGGCTTCGACAAATAGGAGTCGGGTAGCTTTTGTTCGTTGAATCTGTTCACCCAAGCAGGAAGTTCTTTCATGTACCAATTGCTGCTTACCCATTTGCCTGTTACTCCATCATACCAATAGGCTGCATTGCCTGATCCTCCTGCAGGTAAAATGGCGCCTCGGTCTTTGAGTGCTATGCCAATTACTTTGGATCGAAGATTGCTCCAAAGTCGTAGCTCGTCGGAAATGGTGGTCGATAACAGCCGTGATGGCGATTGCTTGCCTTCGATACCCGATGTTCCTACTCCTTGCGCATTGTTATCGCTGGTAACATAAACGGACTTTCCTTCGGACCTGTCGAACCAGTTGTTTGCGATGATGCCATGAATGGCTGGTGTGGTTCCTGAGTAGATGCTGGCATGTCCAGGACCCGTATAAGTGGGAACATAGTTGTAGTGGGTGTTAGTGCAATGGAATCCCGACCTTACAAGTTTTTTGAATCCATCCTCACCAAACTTATCCCAATAGCGGGTCAGGTAATCGTAGCGCATTTGATCGATGATGATGCCCACCACCAATTTGGGTCGATCCTTCTCAGGCTGGAAGGTTTGACCCATTGATAGAGTAGGACAGAAGAGCAACAGGGCGATGAGATGATTTCTCATGGGTAGGATTTTTGGCAAAAATAGGCAACGGCATGATGTCTATCATGGAATCTGTTGACAACTGTCATATTCTTAACATATGGGCAAGAATACTTTTACCTCCATGAAAATTTTGGAATCCAAATCGCTCGTCATTCATGCTTCGGGCGCCAATATTGTGGGTCATCTGCATATTCCGGAAAACCATAAAGGGTTGGTGGTGTTTTCCCACGGTAGTGGCAGCAGTCGTTTCAGCCCAAGGAATCGTTTTGTGAGTGAGTTGTTGAATCAGCATGGGTTTGCCACTTTTCTGGTGGATTTGCTTACCGAACAAGAGGATATCGATGAAACGAAGCGCTTCGATATCAGTTTGCTGACGCATCGCTTGCTGGATGTGGTGCAATTTTTCATGGATGATACGGAGATGCGCTTCAATCGCATAGCACTCTTCGGCGCCAGTACCGGTGCGGCATCCGCACTTCGGGTAGCAGCATTGCTTGGTGATGATGTGTTTGCAGTGGTGAGCCGAGGCGGCAGACCCGATTTGGCTTACGATGCATTGGACGCTGTGATTTCGCCCACGCTTTTAATTGTTGGTGGCGACGACTCTTTGATTTTGGGTTTGAACAAGCGTGCGATGATGCGTTTGCGATGCGAGAAAAAATTGGTGGTGGTACCGAGAGCAACCCATTTATTCGAGGAGCGCGGTGCCATGGAGATGGTGGCAAGGGAATCCATTGCTTGGTTTGAGCTATGTTTGCAGGATAAAGACATCCGCAATGCTTTTTCGAAATCGTGATGAGGCCGCCAGATTGCTTCAGAGGTCGCTTGAGAAATACCACACAGAGAAGGTAGTCGTACTTTCCATCCCCAGGGGTGGTGTGCCGATGGGATGTTTGTTGGCTCGTCATTTTGGTTGGGAGCATGGACTTTTGCTTTCTAAAAAAATCGGACATCCACTCAACCCTGAATATGCTATCGGTGCGGTGAGTGCCTCTATGGTGTATGTAGATGAACGGCATGCCGATGTTTCGGCCGCATTCATCGATTCGGAGGTGGCCCGTGTCAGGCAATACATCACCGAAAGGGAGAAAAAGTTTTTGAAAGACAGAAAACAACCTGAGCTGGCAGGCAAAACCGTGATTATTGTGGACGATGGTATTGCCACGGGCTTAACCATGAGGTTGTCGGTGCAAATGTTAAGACAACAGCAGCCGGCCCGAATTGTGGTGGCGGTTCCGGTGGCCCCGCCTGAGTCGGCAAAACTAATTAAGGAGCTGGCCGACGAGCTTGTAGTGCTGTACACGCCAACTGAATTTTCAGGTGTAGGGCAATTTTACACCGATTTCTCGGAGGTTACCGATGACGATGTGGTGAAGTGCTTGGATCTGCTAAGTAGGAGTCAGGCTAGCCAGTAACGCCCGATCCACATCCCTGCCAAGGTAGCCCCCAGGCAAAGTACGAGATTTGAAAAACCATTCAGTAGAGCCTGTGACATCATGCTGTTTTTGGCGAGTTCAATGGTCTCGAGGCTGAAAGCGGAGAAGGTGCTAAAGCCACCGCAGAAGCCAATGGCCATAAGTGGTTTCCAAAGATTGGATGCTGCATCCTTACCCAGCAATTGGCTTCCTGCAAGTAATCCGATTAGCAATGAGCTGATGGTGTTGGAGGCCAGAGTGGCGTATGGGAAACCGGTGGCGAAGGGTTTGGTAAGCAGGATCGACATCCCATAACGGGCCAAACTACCCAGTCCACCACCAATGAAAACGGCTACAATGGCATTCACGGAATGATGAGCGATTTGGGGCTTGGGAAGAGACTTCGGTAGGCTCCGTAAGTGATGAAGGCTGCAAGGGCGCCAACGAGCCAACCTCCTATGATGTCGGCAGGAAAATGCACACCGAGGTAGATGCGACAGTAGCCAATAAGCATCACCCAACATCCCATCCCAACGGTTACCAGTCGGCTTGAGCTCCGCAACAGTAACATCAGGTATACGAACAACCCCATGGTATTGGCGGCATGGGATGAAACGAAACCGAATTTGCCTCCACAGTGCCCTCCGACAGTGTGTACCATCATGGATATGGTTTCGTCGTGGCATGGACGAAGTCGCTCGAAGCCGTTTTTGAACATGACGGAACCTTGGTCGCTCAAAAAAATCATGACACCTGCGAAGAGGATCATGTACAATGCATGGCTGCCGAATTTGCGGAATAGGAGAATGGCGAGGATTACATAGAGTGGAATCCAGATGAATCTATCCGCAATCCATGCCATTAGGGAATCCATTCCCGGTCCCCAGGAGCCATTCATAGCGAGGAACAGGTTTCGATCGAAACTGATGAGCGCTTCGTACATGGGTAGGCTTGTTTGGGTAAAGATAGGCACGAATGCCAAAAAAACAAATCAGGGCTTGGTGAGGGCTTCCCAGAGCAGGTCTTTGAGCTGTGTGATGCCCTTGTTGGCTACCGCGGATATGAAAATGGTAGGCATGGGTGAGCCATCGTTGAGCTTGTCATTTGGGAGCTCTTTGGCGAGAGCATCTTGCAGCTCTTGGTCGAGCATATCTGATTTGGTGATGGCCAATACGCGGCGTTTATCGAGCAAATCGGGGTTATGCTCGCGCAATTCGTTTTTGAGGATGTTGTATTCGTCTTTGATGTTTTTTGAGTCGGCCGGGATCATGAAAAGCAGTGCGGCGTTGCGTTCGATGTGTCGTAGAAAGCGAAGTCCCAATCCTTTTCCGAGGTGTGCTCCTTCAATGATACCGGGTATGTCGGCCATGATGAAGGATCGGTCGTCGCGGTACGATACAATGCCCAGGTTGGGCACGAGGGTGGTGAAAGCGTAATCGGCGATTTCGGGTTTGGCGGCGGAGACTACGGATAGGAGAGTGGATTTGCCGGCGTTGGGGAATCCAACCAGTCCCACATCGGCAATCAATTTTAGTTCGAGCACTTTCCACTCTTCTTGTCCGGGCTCGCCGGGTTGTGAGAAGCGAGGTGTTTGCATGGTGGGCGATTTAAAAAATGCATTGCCCATTCCGCCTCGTCCGCCGCGAACTAAAACCTCTTCTTGTCCGTCGTGTTCGATTTCAAATAAATAGTCGCCCGTTTCGAAATCACGAGCTACGGTGCCGAGTGGCACTTCGATGATTTCGTCTTTTCCGGTGGCTCCTGTTTTGAGCGCACTGCCTCCTGATCCTCCAGGCTCGGCAATCACATGCTTACGGTATTTGAGATGGAGTAGTGTCCAAAGTTGTTTATTGCCTCGTACAATCACATGTCCGCCTCGACCGCCGTTACCTCCATCGGGTCCTCCTTTGGCGGTGAGCTTGTCGCGATGCAGATGTGTAGATCCAGCTCCTCCGGCACCCGAGCGGCAGCAGATTTTTACATAGTCGATGAAGTTGGAGCCAGACAATTTGATTGACGATTTACGATTTACGATTGACGACTTGCCCTGAGCATAGTCGAAGGATTGACGATTGGACCCCGAAGTGTGCGAAGCTCTACTTAGGGGTCCAAGTGATTTTCTGCTTCAAAGGTAGGTATTATCTATGAGGCGATATCCACTACCCTCCAGTTAACACCAAGGCTGGCTGAGTAAAGCCCAAAGGGCTGCGTAGAAGTCAGCGAAAGGATTGATAATTGCATATCAACAAAAGAGCGCGGATTGGGATAATTAACTATCGATCCGCGTTTTTTATTTATTGGGATGATTTATTGAATTCATTTGCTGGCATTAGCGAGGCGTATAATTACGTTTGGCTTTTTTGTCACTTTTTGCTTGCCCAAAAAGTAACCAAAAAGGGCACCACGAACGCCAACCGTTTGATTGGTCTTGTCGCACAAGGCTACACCCCCGGGCCGACCAATCTTACGGTTCGCACCGTTCGTGGACAAGCCACCCGCCGACAGAATGGTAAGTTTGTTTGTTGCTTTACTTTTTTGTGTTAGTAATTAGCATTACCGCCTACTACTACCGCCTAC
>JBKCHO010000139.1:0-4132 GCA_046302815.1 Bacteroidota bacterium
GCTACATGCCGATGTGGAAGATGCGGAAACAGCTACATCCGGAGTCAAATTTGGATTCACCACCACTTGAACCAGGGTCCTTGTACTAGTACAATTAGACACCGTTTGTGATACATAATAGTTGGTGGTGCCCGATGTGCCAGTTGATGGTGTTGGAGAAGCCCCCATGGTTGAGCCTCCGGTTGGAGTGGAAAACCAAGCAAGGTTTGAACCGGTAGCTGTCAATGGGCTTGCTGTTGCATCTTGACAATAAGTAACAGGTGTTGTTGCCGTAGGTGCAGCAGGTGTGGCATTTACTGTTACTGCGATTGTAGCACGCTGGCTCTCGCAGCTGTTGGTGCCGCTGACTTGGCTCACATAATAGTTGGTGTTTCCTGCGTTGGCCGTTGATGGTGTTATTGCGGTTGAGTTACCGGTACCGCCTGATGCTACAGTATACCACAAAAGAGAGTTGCCTGCGGAAGGAGTGGCAGAAAGTGCCGATGCCAGTGCATTCTGACAATAGGTGACAGGCGTTGTTACCGAAGGAGTGGATGGTGCAGCGTTAACCGTTACAGTAATTGCGGTGCGCTCACTTTCACAATTGCTAGCCGATTTTTGACTCACATAGTATGTAGTTGTTCCAGCAGATGAGGTATTAGGAGTTGGTGCCGTTAAAGATGGTGTCCCTCCAGTAGGTACGTTGTACCAATTAAGTGTGTTTCCGCTTCCTGCTGTTGCACTTAAAGCCGTTGCCGTTGCGTTTTGACAATATGTGATGCTAGAAGTTGCTGCTGGTGCAGCAGGAACCTCATTTTTTGTAACACTAACACTTTTTGTAACAACGCAACCGGTCATCGGATTTGTTGCATTTACACTGTATGAGATGGCTCCAGGTGTGCTGCTTGTAGTCAAACTATATGTAGAGCTATTGGCACCACTTATGGGTGAGCCCGACTCTAACCATTGGAAGGTGTAATTGACGCCTGGAATGAATCGCCAAGCACGGCCAGGAGCTAGAATGGTTGTTGCTGATGAATAGGCTGTCTTACCAATGGAAGCATCGGCATTTTGTAGACCAACAACTCTGGTTCCTGATACATCCGACCTTTGAATGTGCGTTTCAACGATACCGGTGGTTTCAAAGATTTTAATTTGTGCGGTATTAAAGGTTGCTGTCGAATTATATCCAGGCACAAGATTCCATTCTATTATACAGGTTCGGGTAGGCGCAATTCCTTCAGTCCAATATTTGATAGATCCTGTAGTTGCATTCAGGTCAATTGCTGCCGCTGCAATCGTATTTAATGGTTCTGATAGGTTCGGTAATGCATTTGCAAAGGCAAAGTCACCTAGTCCACCATTTGCTGAACCGTTATATGTCCCAAATTGAATTAAACCGTTTGTTCCAAGATTTAGTGTGCTATAGCTGTTGCCAAAGAAGTTGTATTCGAAGCCAATCGGAATATTGCTCCAGCCAGCATCGTCTAATGGACAGTAAACGCAGGAACGAGGTGGCACATTCGCAGTACCGGCGTTTGCCAAAACGGTGGCACTTCCTGGAGCTGTTGACATTGAAACGCTAATTGATAGGGTGTCGAAACCAGAGGAGTTCAGGTTGGAGCTCAATGATACCGTTGATCCAGCACATACAGTACTTGGAGTGGCAGTTGGCGTGAAGTTAGCTCCGGCGATGATACCGACGTTATAAGATGATGTTACTGTTCCGCAACCCACAACTGAACAACTTAGATTATATGTAGTGGTGGTGCTGGGGGTTGCTGTAGTTACTTGTGTGTTTGATGAGGTTAAGGTTGCTGACGGAGTCCACGAAAAATTCGAGCCGTTGTTAACATTTGCAGAGAGTGTGGCACTACCACCTGAAGTACAAATCAACCCATTATTGGGGTCAGATGAAATCAAATTTCGTACAGTGTAGTTCACTCCGATTCGACTGCTGGAACAAGTTCCGTCGCTACTTTCGGCGTAAACAGTAAATGTTCCAGGTGTACATTGTGCTGATGTGGTATAGGTGTTTCCGGATCCGATGATGCTTCCGCCTTCTGCTTGATTGTACCAGTTTATGGTATTTCCATTTCCATCAGCGGTAAAACTAACCGTGCCACCAATGTTTATGGTTGTTGCGGAAGTTGCGGAAACATTTGTTGGGATGGAAGGGGCAGTTCCATTGACAGTCACAGTCACAGTAGATGATGGATTACATGCACTGGCCCCGTCGTTAACTGTTACGGTGTATGTTTGATTAGTGCTTGGTGATGCAATTACACTTGCTCCTGTGGTAGAGCTCAATCCCGTGCTAGGTGACCAAGTGTAGGTTATATTATTGGGGGCTGAAAACGTAATAGACCATCCCAGTGCTTTACCAGTATTGTTATTTAAATCATCAACTACAAATAATTTCCATTCGCCATTCATGTTTCCATTGAAACTACTCAATGTAGGACTTGCCTGCGTAATACTTCCAGGTCCTGGAGAAATCCAAGTGTCTGTTGACCCTGAGTTGGTGGGACTATAGGTTCCAGTTACTAAGGCTAAAGACGCCGATATGGCTGTTCCTCCATCGCTGAATGTGATATTTTGATTTGTTACGGTGGCAGTTCCACCTACGTCAGACATCAAAACCACATTTGTGCCAGTTGGCGATTGCAGAATTATGTCCAAGTCAATAGGTTCAGCATGGCTTAATGAATTTATTGCAACACTGCTTACCGTTACACCTGATGAAGGCAATCCACTAACAGTTATGTACCAGGGATAGTTGTTTGCATTACCGGAAGTGCTAGTTCCTCCAGGATAAAAAAGTGCCGTATCACCAATAGAGGTAGAATAGGATTGGCTAGAAGTTGCTGAAGTGCTTGCTGTTGCACTTAGTGCTACAGTACTTCCACCGCAAATGGTATTTGAACTGGCAGAGATAGTAGGGATTGTTGGACCTTGATTAACTGAGATTGTTGTTTGTGCGGTCGATGTGCAAGAGTTTTGGTCAGTTCCTGTTACGGAGTATGTTGTACTTGTGCTAGGGTTTACTGTTACACTTGCTCCTGTGATAGGATTGGTAGTTGGAGTCCAAGTATATGAGCTTCCACCGGACGCTGTTAAAACACTGCTTTCTCCCGGGCAAATGGAGTTGGCTGTGGCAGTTACAGTTATGATAGGCGTTGCATATGATGTTAATGTAACATCATCAAATGAAGATGTACAAGGACTGTTTGATATTGTCCATCTAAGTGTGTTAGTTCCAACTGAAAGACCTGAGACACTAGAAATAGGGCTGTTTACGTTTGTAAAAGTTGCAGTTCCCGAAATGACCGTCCAAGTACCCGTTCCAACTGCAGGTGAGTTTGCCGCCAATGTCGCTGCTGAACCACAAACGGAAATGTCGCTTCCTGCATTTGCAGCTGTTGGGTTGGATTTAATGGTGGCTGTCCCACTTGCATTGGCCGTTCCTGACCTGATTGCTGTGGTTGTCATATTTGTTGATGTTGAGGCACTAACTGCAATCGTTCTATTATTAGTTGCATTTGAAGCTACATCAGTTGTAATCCAAAAATATTTTGTGGTGTTTCCAAATGATGAGTTGAAGGCTGAAAATGTTTGATTTCCTGCAGTTCCTGGACTGCTTTGGGTTGCCAACAATGAAGCAGTGGAAAAGTCATCAATTGTGTTATGCCAAATCTTAAAATTTGAAACATCTTGAGTAGTATATGTTCCGGTTGTAGTGAATGAGAAATTTGTAAGTGTTCCTCCGCCTCCAATCCCAGAAATTTTGAATTTATGAATTATGGAATTGGTTGTAGAAGTGCAAATGTTAGCGCTAGAAACAGTGTTTGCTGGATTTTGCAACACCAGTGCTGGGGCTAGAGTTGGTGTAAAGGAAATGTCATCCCAACCTAGATTATCACTATTAGCCCCGCCGGTGTGAATAAATCTTATAAAAATGTATTGGCCATTTGCAATTGTTTGCCCGGAAATGGTTTGTGTTCTTGAGGTACCGGTAGAGATGCTAGCAGTGGCATCACTAAAACCTAGCGAAGTTAGGGAATTGGTTAATGCTCCTTGGTTAGGGTTTGTGATCGAGGAATTGCTTGACCAAGATACCGAAACACTAGGGGAAGCTGACCCCGATCTCCAC
>JBKCHO010000140.1:0-34617 GCA_046302815.1 Bacteroidota bacterium
GGTCAGTTCTCATTTTCGACCTGCGGCAGCGGAGTGGTGTTGTACCCGTATGCCACCAACCCATTCACAGCAGGCACGCCCGTTACGATACCCGCGAATGGTACCATGAATAATGTAACAGTTTGCAGTGGAGGAGGCGGAGGCGGAACAGGCACGGTAACCGACATCGATGGCAACACCTACAACACGGTGCAGATTGGTACGCAGGAATGGATGCAGGAGAACCTGAAGACCACCAAATACAAAAACGGCGATGTGATACCCACAAACTTGAACAATACCCAATGGCAAAGCACCACCCAAGGCGCCTGGGCCTATTACAACGACAGCAGCCAGTACAACAACATCTATGGCAAGTTGTACAACTGGTATGCAGTGGCCGATGCTAGGGGTGTATGCCCTACGGGCTGGCATGTGCCAACGGACAGCGAATGGAATGTATTGGTGAAACAGCTCGACCCGCAGGCGGATACAACAGACAGTAGCTACTCACAAAGTCTAATCGCCGGTGGTTTTATGAAGGCAGTAGGCGATTTGCAATCGGGCACCGGTCTGTGGCAGTCGCCTAACTATGGGGCTACCAACAGCAGCGGTTTCACAGGTTTGCCAGGCGGTGACCGCAACCTCTATGGTAGTTACCTCTACATTGGCTACTACGGCTACTGGTGGAGTGCTTCAGAGATCCTTACCGACTACGCCTGGTACCGGAGCCTCGATTACAGTGATGCGTTTGTGTACCGTAACGCCTACTTTAAGCGACTCGGCTTCTCTATTCGTTGTCTCAGGGATTAACCCGGAGGGTTAAGTAATTTATTGGATTCATTTGACAATTTGACAAATCCCCGCCGAAGGCGGGGACGAAAAAAATCGTCAAACAAATTCGTTATCGTGCAGTTTGTTAAAGGCGATTTTATTCGTAGCGCGTTATGAAATTGCAACCGCCCACGCGTGCTGAGTAATCGAAGCGTACTTGCCCTGAGTTTGTTTACCCTGAGCTTGTCGAAGGGTCGAAGGGTCGAAGGGCCGCCCTACGGCGAAAATTTTTTTGAATAGTGCATTTGCAAATTTTCTGTTACTCTTAATCATTTAGAATGAGTTTAAATCTGCTTGGTGATTTTTTTGGGAGCTACGCTCACTTGCCCTGAGCTTGTCCGGTAGCTATCGGACGAAGTGTTGAAGGGCCGCCCCATGTCGAAAATAATTTAGAAAAATTCGAGGCGCAAATTTTTAATCGAACCTAAACGATTCATTTGAGCATGATGAGCCATGTTCATTGCGGTAAAATTTAATCCCCTTGCCAAGATCCTAATTGCTACATGTATATATGACCTGAGTTTACTTCCCCTGAGCTTGCCTCCCCAAAAAGAAGTCAAAGGATCCAAGGTTCCTGCTGTCCGTCTTAAGGGATATAAGCCCCTAACCCCAAATCTTATACAGCTACCATCTACCAAGCAATCCACAACGCTATTTTCTATGGGTTTCACTATCTTTAAGTCATGAAATTCTACTCCGTTTCCATCGTGGCTTTGTGTATAGTCACAACGCTTTCTTGCAACCGCGAACCCGAATCCCAGTCATGGAAAAAAATCCCCGGCTCTTTTCGCTCACTGTCTGATTGGAACGCAGAGCGTGCCTTTCCAGGCAAGTCCATTCATATGGGAGCTTATTCAAACGCCTTCCAAACGCATAGATCTGCTCAGTCTCGCACAATGCTTTTTCCCGGGCAATGGGAAGACATCGGTCCTAAAAATTTCGGTGGTCGCACACTATGCCTCGCCTTTAATCCCCAAAATCCCAACACCATCCTTGCTGGCTCTGCCTCAGGCGGATTATGGGTAAGCTACAATGGTGCCAACGGTGCTCAAGCATGGCAACCCATGGCAACCGGCTTTCCTGTTTTGGGAGTCTCCGCCATTGCATTCAATCCCGCCGATACAAACGAAATTTATATCGGAACCGGCGAGGTGTATAACTACCAGAACACAGGCACCGGTTGGGCCAATCGCGTTACAAGAGGTACATATGGTATCGGTGTTTTGAAATCAACAGATGCAGGTGTTACATGGACTAAAAGCATCGACTGGCAATACAGCGATCTGCGAGGAATACAGGATCTATTAGTGAATCCCGCAAGGCCAGCAACTGTTTTTGCTGCTACAACAGAAGGTATTTATCGTTCGTATGATTCGGGAGCGAATTGGAGTTTAGTACTGAATAAAAAAATGGTAACGGATATCCAAATGACTCCTGGCGATACAACCGTTTTGATGGCCGCCGTAGGAAATTCTTTTTCACCCGATGCCGGTTTATACCGGTCTACCAACGGGGGAAGCAGCTTTGGTAAAATCACATCCGGTTTGCCTAACTCCTGGTCTGGAAAAGCGCTGTTGGATGTATGCACTTCGGATCCCAATATCTGGTATGCCAGTATTGCCGATCAACTAGCGGGCATGGGGCTATTCCGCTCCGATAATGGTGGGTTGGATTGGCTTCAAGTAAATCCACTCGATTTCCAAACCTACCAAGGTTGGTTTTCTCACGATGTATCGGTGAATCCTAACAATCCGAATGACTTGGTTACGGCCGGCATCAACATGTACCGTTCGATAGACGGCGGTGGTACTATTGCACAAATGACCTACTGGTATAACTGGGATTTTTCACTTACCACAGTAGGAGGGTCTGAAGGGCCGCCCGATTATGTGCATGCCGACATACACAGGGTGTATCGCTCGCCGGTGAATGGAGATCATGTATGGCTAGCTACAGATGGTGGAATATTTCGTTCCTTCGATGGGGGCGAAACTTATGAAGCCAGCAATGGTGGATACCAAACACAACAGTTCTATCCTGATTTTTCTTGCTCTCCAACCGATTCGTTGTTTGCCATTGGTGGACTACAAGACAATGCCACTGCAGTTTATGAGGGTAACATGGGATGGCGCAGAGTGATTGGTGGCGATGGTTTGTCAACTGCCATACATCCTACCAACGATCAAATCGTTTACGGCTCTTCGCAATATCTCAATGTGGATAAATCCACCGACAAAGCTCAATCGTTTGGAGGTTTGTCTATTCCCGGTAGCAGCGCATTTCCCAATACCGTGTTTGCCGGACCTTATGCATTGAGCCGATCCAATCCACAAGTGCTATACGCCGGAAGGTCGGTAATCTACAAGAGCACCAACGGTGGTCAGTCCTTCAATCAAACCAATGGTGGAAACCCCCTAGATGGAAATCCCGCATTGCATGTTTCTATCAATCCAACAGACCACAACGATGTTTGGGTAACCACTGCTCCGGTGGTGAATAGCACGGCGGGCATCTTCAGGTCAACGAATGGTGGCACGAGTTGGACTAACCTAACGGGCAATCTTCCGAACCGATATTTCAAAGACATCGCCATCGATTTGCTAAATCCTTCTAATGTGTTTGTGGTGCTTTCCGGTTTTGGTACTTCACATCTTTACAAATATCAGGCAGGAACCAACCCCGGTTGGATTGCCCTTGGAGCTGGGCTTCCCGATGTGCCTACCAACTGCGTTACAATCGATCCATTGAATGGACAAATCCTATATGTAGGCAATGATTTAGGTGTGTATG
The DNA here is from genome assembly GCA_046302815.1 of Bacteroidota bacterium. Taxonomy (GTDB): domain Bacteria; phylum Bacteroidota; class Bacteroidia; order AKYH767-A; family OLB10; genus JALRAP01. Next base: position 3,604 of record JBKCHO010000140.1, read on the forward strand.
TTTCCATTGATGGTGGATTGAATTTCTTGCCTTTCAGCGATGGCCTTATAGATGCCACTTTGGTTTTTGATATCTCAGTATCGCCATCGAATAGGAAATTACGATTGGCCACGCATGGCAAAGGTGCATTCGAGCGCGATATGCTGCCAGCAAACATTACCTCAGTGGAAGCCATTCCAAATCCGACTTTCGCCATGTTTCCCAATCCCGCAAAGGAGTACAGTTATCTGACTTTTAACTCTGGTACCAATAGGAAAATTTCTTTATTGGATTTAACAGGTAAAGTGCTTTACCGTACGGATACCAATGCAAACAGTTTCCAACTTTCGTTGATGGGTGTTCCTTCGGGCTTGTATTTGGTGGAGGTAATTGAGGGCGGATCCACCATGGTGAAAAAGCTGCTTGTGCAGTGATGTCAAGTATCGCCTCTTAGTTTCCGGAATCGTTTGCGCGCCTCTACCGTAAAAAGCGATCCAGGGTATTTGGTAAGTATGGTTTCGTACATCGCCTTGGCGTCTTCTTTTTTGTTCATTCGAAACTCCATCATCTCTGCCAGGCGAAACATGGCGTCATCGGCAAGGATATCGTCGGGGTAATTTTGAAAAACCTGGCTGTACAGCTCTGCTGCTTTAACATAATCACCCTTTTTCGCCAAGATGCTCGCTTGCTTGAACCATATCTCATCAGTCAATGAATGACCTGGCCATGAAATCAAAAGGGAATCCAGAGTTGAAAGCGATTCGTTGTACCGGTTGCAGAATTCAAATAAGTCGGCTCTCGAATACATTTGAAGCGGTTCGGTAATGCTATCCGTTCCCAAGTTATCCATGATGAGCAATCCAAGTTGCATGGCATCGTTGGAAATCAACTGCGAGGTGGCGGCTTTCAAGACATTAAGTTGCGCAGCGGCCCATTCAAACTCTCCCATATAGTAGGAAAGCCTGGCGTTTCGGTATTTCGCTTCACGGCCAATGGCATCGTTTTTGAAATCCTTGTCCACCTGCGAATAATAGAGCGATGCATCCCACACCTCGCCTTTGAGAATCAAAATATCTCCTAATTGAAGTTTGCATTCGGCCACCAATGAAGTAGGTACTCTTGGCAATGCGATGGTTTCTTCCAGTATGGATACAGCCTTGTCGATATCGTTCAGTTGAAAACCCATCAGTCGGGCATAGCTTGGCAGGAGAGATGCGGTTAAAGGTGTTTTTCCCAATTCTTGGAAAGTTTCCTCATAATTTTTTTGAAGTTTCCTGAGGGAGGTAGTATCGTAAATTCCTGAGGAAGTGATTCGCCCGTCTCTAGCATTGATTAATTCGAGTCGGGCGTTGATGTAATAGGGTGTATTGGATCCCTTGCTGATAATGTATGCGAAGCAGGCTTCAGCCGTTTCAAAATCGCCATTCGAGTAACAGGATTTTCCTAGTGAAATGATGCGACTGCCGTTCTCGTCATTCCTTCTATCCAGCGCAATGGCTTGTGTAAGTGCAGAGGCAAAATCGCGATCCTGCAGCAACAACCAATAAAGCAATTCGTTGTAAATGGTTTTTTGTCCCGACTTCTGCACTCGGCGTAGTAGGGCGGTTCGAATGATATCGGCTAACTTGGTATCGGTTTCGTAAGAAAGTTTGTTTTGTAACAGGGACTGAACGCTGGATGCATAATTTTCAGAGTACTCGAGCATATTCAAGTATTCCTCAATCATCTTAGCGAAATCGTTTTGTTGGGCATACACATCGGCTAATTCAAATCCGAATGGATAACTGCCTCCCATCAATCTTCTTCCCTCGAGGTAAGTTTGCTCAGCCAATCCGAAAAGACGCAATTCACCAAATGCCTGTCCAAGCGAATTGATTTGTTGGATGTCGGGGAAAAGGTTTTTAATAGCCTTACCATATAATTCCTTCGCCTCTTCCTCGTTGTCTTGTAAGGATTGAATTTTGCCCAAGTCAATCCAAAGCGTGGCTATGGCTGGATTTTTTTTCTGATGCTTCTTAACGAGTTTTTCTGCTTTATCGTAATCCTTGAGAAAAAGGTAGCATTCCAAATAAGACTTGTATGTTCCAAAAGGATCAATGGCATATTGCTTTTCCCAATAAACAATGGCCTTGTCGTACTCGCCTGTGCTCATGTATTGTCTGGCCAAATCGAAATTGGTTTGACCCTGTGCATGAACGATAGTGTGTGATGCGAAAGTCAAGGTTGACACAAAAAATCCCCAAACAAAAATTTTAGCCATCCTTCGAAAGCAGGTCAGTTTGAGAATATTTGTGTTGCAGTAGTTCAATTTATTTCCTTCAATCGTCACGAATCACGCGTCATAAATGGCATGACGCTTAACACTTCTCATTCAATCGTCTCGAAGCCAGTGTATGGTATAAGCGCTTTCGGTATCCTAATTCCCGATGGGGTTTGATTGTTCTCAAGAAGGGCAGCTACAATGCGTGGTAACGCGAGGGCGCTGCCATTTAGTGTGTGTGCTAGTGTAGGTTTGTTACTTCCTTCACGATAACGGAGTTTCAAGCGGTTCGATTGGAATGATTCGAAGTTGGAAACAGAACTAACTTCCAACCATCTTTTCTGTGCGGCTGAATACACTTCCATATCGTAAGTAAGTGCCGATGCGAAACTCATGTCGCCACCACACAGCTTTAGTGTGCGGAATGGTAGTTCGAGCTCATGCAGGAGCGACGCTACATATTCGCGCATGGATTCGAGTATGGCATAGGATTGTTCAGGATGAGCCACCTGAACGATTTCCACCTTATCGAATTGATGCAGGCGGTTCAATCCCCTCACATCTTTTCCATAAGAACCAGCCTCACGACGGAAACAAGGGGTATATGCGGTTAGCTTCACAGGGAGCTCTTCGGCCTTCAGGATTACATCCCTGAAGATGTTGGTTACCGGTACTTCTGCGGTAGGAATCAGGTAAAGGTTGTCGATGCCCACATGATACATCTGGCCTTCCTTGTCGGGGAGTTGACCCGTACCAAATCCGGAGTCTTCATTCACCAGAATGGGTGGCTGCACTTCGCCATATCCTGCGGCACTGGCCTTGTCGAGAAAAAAGTTGATCAAGGCCCTCTGTAGTTTGGCGCCTTTTCCTTTGTAAACTGGAAATCCAGCCCCTGTGAGCTTCACGCCCATTTCGAAATCGATCAGATCATACTTGGCAGCGATATCCCAGTGGGGCAGGGCAGAGGCGTCCAAAACAGGCAAAGCTTCCACCGATTGATAAACCACTTCGTTGTCCTCAGGTGTTTTTCCCTTAGGAACAGCACGGGAGGGCATGTTCGGAACTCGAACAAGCAGATCATTCATTTGCGATTCCAACATGGAAAGTTTATCTGCCAACAGCTTCGATTCTTCTTTAAGAGCAGTGCTCTTATTTTTCAGATCGTTGGCTTCTGCTTGCTTTCCTGATTTGAAAAGATCACCTACCTGCTTAGCCAGATTATTTTGAGCTGCCAACAGATTATCGAGTTCAGCTTGTGTGGATCTGCGGTTGCTATCTATTTCCAGCACTTGCTCAATGATTTCTTTGGCGTCAAAATTTTTAACAGACAGTCGTTGTATAACGATGTCTTTTTGGTCTCTAACGGTTTGAATGGTCAGCATCTGATGGCTTTTGAGCAAATTTACCAAATCCACCGCAAGGATGCTCATAAGCGGGGTTTATTCAGGCTCTTGCGCGTTGATGTCAAACAATTCAACGCTAAGAATGTTGATGAATGCATGTTTTTAGTTACTCCACTATGATAAACAAGAGCACACTGACATTCCTCAAAAAACTGAAGAAAAACAACCACCGCGATTGGTTTCATGCCAATAGGGAAAGTTATGCGGTTGCTTCCGCCGATTTTAGGGCTTTCATAGCGCTTTTACTGGTCGAATTCACAAAAATGAATCCGAAATTGGATGGTTTGCAGTTGAAGGATTTGGTTTTTCGAATCAATAGGGATGTACGGTTTTCAGCCAACAAAGCACCTTACAAAACCAATTTCGGCGCCTACCTTGCCCAGGGAGGAAAGAAAGCGGGTAGGGCGGGCTTTTACATTCAAGTGGAGCCAGGCAATAGCTTTATTGCAGGTGGCTGTTGGATGCCACCTGCTCCTCAGCTCAAGTCAATTCGGCAAGAAATCGATTACAACCTCGATGACTTCAATTCGATATTGGGAGGCAAATCATTCAAAAAGCAATTCGGTGAGTTGAGCGATTGTCGACTTAAAACAAATCCCAAAGGCTACGATAAATCAAACCCTGCAATCAACCATCTGCGGCAAACCAGCTTCATTGTGGAACAAGTTTTGGAGGATGATGATTTACTTGCGCCATCACTTACCAAACAATGTGTTTCCGCATATCAGGCCATGTTGCCATTCTTGGAATTCTTAAATAGGTCTGACGACTGAATGCCATAAAAAAACCCTGCAGGGATTACTGCAGGGTTTTAAAGGGTTTAAGTTGTTTCTCAGTTTTGTTCTAGCGGAGTAATCGAAACATACGACTTGTTGTTGGCTTTCTTGGCAAATGTAACGATGCCGTCGCGGAGCGCGAACAAGGTATGGTCTTTGCCCATGCCAACACCTTCGGACGCATGATGGCGGGTCCCACGCTGACGAACGATGATGTTTCCGGCGATAGCTAGTTGACCTCCGAAGATTTTAACGCCTAGGCGTTTGCTATGTGATTCGCGTCCGTTCTTGGAACTACCGACGCCTTTCTTGTGTGCCATGGTATTGCTGTATGGTTAAATTCAGTTGATGATTAAGCAGAGATCCCGTTGATCTGGATGCGGGTAAATTGCTGACGGTGTCCGTTGGATTTTTGGTAGCTCTTTCTGCGCTTCTTCTTGAATACGATTACTTTGTCGCCTTTCAAATGGGAGATAACGGTTGCGGAAACTTTGGCTCCTCCAACTGTAGGTGTGCCAACTTTGGTTTTGCCTCCGTTGTCAACCATCAGAACCTGGTCGAATTCCACTTTTTCGCCTTCATTGGCGTTCAGCCTGTGGACGATAATTGAATCGTTCTCAGCTACCTTCATTTGCTGACCAGCGATGGATACGATTGCGTACATGATGCTTTTCTTTAAATACTTAGCCCTCTATGAATTAGGGGATGCAAAATTACAAAATTCATGAGTATTTGCAAACATTGAATTCAAGTAAATTCCTCGAAAAACCTCAGAAAACTGTTTTTTGGGTATATAAAATTGATATTCAGTTATTTGCTCCTGTTGATTAAATACACGCCAAACAATATGAACGCCAGGAAAAGCAAGTGCAACGCATGCAGGGCTTCTCCATGCACCACTCCCCATAACATAGCAACAATTGGAATCAGGTAGGTAACCGATGAGGCAAACAAGGCACCTGCGATTTTAATGAGTTGGTTGAAAACAACCACGGAAATGGCCGTTCCAAACAAAGCCAATAGCAAAATGCAAATCAATGATTCAAAAGGATTGATTGGATTGTTGGAAAAAATATTGAAGAACGACCCGTTTAGCATTTGAGCGTTAAACGAAAAGTGTTCCAGAAAGTCGGTGAACCCAAACAGGTAAATGCCTGTAATTGGTCCTACGAAACAAAGGGCAAACGCCGAAACCGTGAGAGAACCGGCATCACTGAGTTTGTGCCGAATCACATTTACAGATCCTGCATAACACAAGGTGGCCACGATAATGAGGATGGCATGCCATGATATCTGAAACAACGAGCCGTTCGCATTGTGCAAAATCAAACCGACTGCGCCGGCAAGCCCCAAGGCAACTCCCAACAAACGCAACCCTTTTACCTTGATTTTGAAAATGAAAAAGCCAAGGGCGAGGGTGAATACTGGTGTCAGGGAATTGAGCATGCCCGCCATGAAACTGGGCACTTTGGTTTGGGCAAAGGCAAACAGGAAAGCGGGAATACCATTACCCAGAAATCCGGTGGCTGCGATGTATTTCCATTGGTGTGTTTTCACCTCTGAAAATCGGCCTATGGTAAAGGGAACCAGAAATAAAAAGGATGAAAACATTCGGATGGCAGCCATCTGGTCGGGTTCGAAATGAACCAAAGCTCTTTTCATAAGCATGAACGAGCTACCCCAAACCAAAGCCAACGACCCTATAAGGATCCATTTCAAATAGCCTTTGTTGGTTTGTGTTTCCATCTGAAAATAAAAAGGCCGGACAAATTTCGCCGGCCTATGGTTGTATAATGCTGTTGTGATTACTTCTTCTTGGAGTTGATGCCGAATGCCTTTTTAACCGCATTCACATGACTAAGGTCTTCCCAAGGGAACAACTTAACTTTAACCTTCTTCTCGTTTTTCTTGCCTTTGTTGAACACCTTCGTTACTTCGCGTGTTTTACGACCCATGTGGCCGTAAGACGCGGTTTCGGTGTAAATAGGAGTACGGAGCGCGAATCGTTTTTCGATGAAGTAAGGACGCATGTCGAACTCTTTCATGGATCCTATGCAATCGGCGATTTCACCATCTGTCATATAGACTTTTGATGTTCCATAGGTGTTTACATACAAACCAACAGGTTTAGCCACTCCAATGGCGTAGGCTACTTGCACTAAGGCCTCGTCGCACACACCAGCAGCTACCAGGTGCTTTGCAATATGTCGGGTGGCATAAGCGGCAGAGCGATCCACTTTGGATGGGTCCTTGCCAGAGAATGCACCACCACCGTGTGCGCCCCTACCACCGTAGGTGTCCACAATGATCTTCCTGCCGGTCAATCCGGTGTCACCGTGAGGTCCGCCAATAACAAACTTTCCTGTCGGATTCACATGGTAAGTGATTTTGTTATTGAAAAGGACTTGCACACGCTTAGGAAGCTTTTTCATGATGCGAGGAACAAGGATGCCGATGACATCCTTGCGGATTACATCTTGCATAGCTTTTTCACTTCCGAAATCATCGTGCTGGGTAGATATCACAATGGTATCTATGCGTTTCGGCTGGTGGTCATCGCTATATTCAATGGTTACTTGGCTCTTGGAGTCGGGACGCAAATATTTCATCACCTTGCCTTCGCGGCGGATGGCTGCAAGTTCCTCCAACAACAGGTGCGCCAACTCCAATGGGAGTGGCATGTAATTATCGGTTTCACGACAGGCATAACCAAACATCATGCCTTGGTCGCCTGCACCCTGGTCTTCCTTCTTCTTTCTAACAACGCCCTGATTGATGTCGGGCGACTGTTCGTGAATAGCCGAAAGGATACCGCAGGAGTTTGCTTCAAACATATACTCACTCTTGGTGTAGCCGATCCGGGCGATCACTTCACGAGCGATATCTTGAACATCCAAATAGGCGTCCGATTTTACCTCGCCAGCCAATACGACTTGACCGGTGGTAACCAAAGTTTCACAAGCTACCTTGGATGCAGGGTCATAGGCTAAGAAATGATCTATCAAAGCATCTGAAATCTGGTCTGCCACCTTGTCTGGGTGGCCTTCTGATACGGATTCGGAGGTGAATAAGTATGCCATAATGAATGGATTGTGTTATCTGATTTAAGTTAGAAGTGGCAAAAGTAGAAAAAGAATTGGCTTTGAAAATCAAACCATCTCCATTCCTTATTGCAATTAGGGTGTGGATGGTTGATTATGTAGATTTGGACTTGCCGGTCAGCTTGTGGAATACCTCCTCTAACGAACTCTCAGATCGTTGCATGGTAAGGATCTTGAGCTGTGCCTGAACGGCATATTCGAATAGGGTTGATCTCAAATCGGTTTCGGAGGAGGCAAACAGGAGGTATTTGCATTTTCCAACTTCTTTAACCCGAATCACGCCGGCAATGCCCTGCAGTCCGTATAAACTGGCGGGCGACTCAAATTCAATCTCCAGAACACTCTCCCTCGCAGTCAACTGCTGCAAACGGTCGGTGCGATCGTCTGCCACAATTTGGCCCTTGTTTATGATGATGACGCGATCGCAAATAGCCTCCACCTCTTGCATGATGTGTGTTGAAAGGATTACGGTTTTTTCTTTGCCAATGGCCGTAATAAGCTTTCGGATGTCTAACAGCTGGTTGGGGTCGAGACCGGAAGTGGGTTCGTCCAAAATAAGGACATCCGGATTATGAATCATGGCTTGAGCCAAACCAACACGCTGCCGATAACCTTTTGATAAGGCTCCAATCTTTTTGTGCTGCTCAGGCCCCAGTCCGGTAACTTCAATCATTTCATCCACCCGCTTTGGAATCCCCTTGCCACTCATGTGAATGCCTGCAACGAAGGATAAATACTCACGCACATACATGTCGAGGTAAAGCGGATTGTGTTCAGGTAGGTAACCGACACGCTTACGGACTTCAATCGAATCCTCCACCGTATCGAAACCCTTGACGGTTACACTGCCCATACTTTGAGGAATGTAGCAGCTAATGATTTTCATCATGGTGGATTTGCCCGCACCGTTGGGGCCCAGAAACCCAACAACTTGTCCGGATCCTATTTCGAAGCTGACATCGTCCAACGCTTTTTGTTGACCATAAAGCTTTGTGATGTTTGATACTTTAACCGACATAATGCAAAGGTAGAAATAGCAATTGATAAGGGGCTAATTCTTGTGCCAATAGGGTGGTTTTGTATTCCTAGCTCCAAAAGGGTAAATTTGTAAGTGTCTAATCAATCTCCTTGACCACAATACAACCTACCCTCCTTTGGCATCCGGACTGGTCATAAAGTCAACTGGCAGCTTTTACTTGGTTGCTGATGATGCTGGTGAAGTGCACCGCTGCTCGGCTAAAGGGAAGTTGCGGTTGAAAGGGGTGGATACCACCAATCCCATTGCCGTAGGTGATCTTGTTACCTTTGAAAGGGATGGTGAAACAGGCGTTATTTCCGATATAGCCGAGCGTAAAAACTACATTATCCGCAAATCGGTCAACCTGTCGAAGCAGGCTCACATTCTTGCCGCCAACCTCGATTTGGCCTTGGTTGTAGCCACGCCTGTATTCCCAAGGACTTCCACTGGCTTCATTGATCGATTTCTGGCTACAGCTGAAGCCTACAATATTCCAGCAGGAATCGTATTTAACAAGTCGGATCTGTACGATGAGGAGATTGAATCCTATGTGGAAGAACTTTCGTCTATGTATCGTTATGTTGGATACTCCACCTTTGTTGTTTCGGCTTTACAGCCGGACTCCCTGCGCGAACTTCAATCCAAGTTGGTAGGTAAAATCACCCTTATTTCCGGTCACTCGGGCACTGGAAAGTCCACCTTGGTCAACGCATTGGTTCCAGGATTGGAGTTGAAAACAACGGAGCTCTCCGCAATGCACCTCAAAGGCAAACATACCACCACCTTCGCAGAAGCCCATAGACTGCCTCATGGCGGATTCGTTATTGATACACCGGGAATTCGCGAGTTTGGTATCGTCGACTTTGAAAAGCATCAGGTTTCTCATTATTTCCCAGAGATATTCAAGGCTTCATCAAGCTGTAAATTCAATAATTGTTTGCATGAAAATGAAAAAGGTTGTGCCGTTATTCAAGCGGTGGAAGACTCCAAAATTGCATTAACCAGGTACTCTAGCTACTTGAGCATACTCAATAACGAGGATATCTTTAAATAAATTATAAAATGAAAAGCTCAATGATAGCGAATAGAGTTGGAAACTGGTTTTTTGTCTCGATGGCCGTCATTGGTTTGTTGAGTTCATGTCGTGTCATTATAAATCAAGCCTTGTTTCCCAACCGGTGTGAGAGATGGGATGTTGTTGATTTGGCCTCTGGCGAAGTGCTTTGGTCCAAAGAAGGTTGTGCCGGCGATATTGCCAACATGAAAGAAAATGCTACCGAGGCAGCATTGGAACAATATGAGGCGACATTCGGCCGAAAATATGAAATTCGGTCAACCTCGTGGACTAGAGAGCCTGAAGGGGTAAACCAACCACGCAATTAGTTATTCAAATGAAAGCGCTGATTCAACGGGTAAAAGAAGCCTCAGTAACCATCGATGGGCAGATTCACGGAAGTATTGGCCATGGACTCCTCATCTTGCTTGGAGTGGGCGTTAACGACGATGCTACAGATGCTACCAAATTGGCCTCGCGAATTCCAAAGCTCCGTATTTTCAATGATGAGAATGGGTTGATGAACCTGTCTTGTGGCGATGTGCAAGGTGAATATTTAGTAATCAGTCAATTCACTTTACTGGCTGATTCTCGAAAAGGAAACAGGCCATCTTACATTCAGGCTGCAAGGCCTGAGCAGGCGGTGCCGCTGTATGAATTGTTTGTCGATTTACTCAAAGCCGAGAGTGGCAAGGAAATCAAAACAGGTGTGTTTGGAGCCGATATGAAAGTATCCTTGGTAAACGACGGGCCAGTTACCATTATGATGGATACCAAAGAATGAAATTTCAAAAAAAATAGCGATGTCTCTTCAAGTTACGCAACAACAAGTCAACCAGTGGATCGAACAATATGGCGTTCGATATTTCAATGAATTAACTAATATGGCCCTCCTCACCGAGGAGGTTGGCGAATTGGCCCGTATCATTGCCCGCAAATACGGTGAGCAATCATTCAAGCAAACAGATTTGGAAAAAAATCTGGCCGACGAGATGGCTGATGTATTGTTCGTACTTGTTTGTCTGGCCAATCAAACCGGAGTGAATCTGGAAGAGGCCTTCCAGCGCAACATGGAAAAGAAAACTTCAAGGGATGCCCAACGGCATTTAGGCAACGACAAATTGAAATAAAAAAAAGAAAGCCCTCGCAAATGCAAGGGCCTTTGGTTTCCAATCCAAAAATTTTTCAAGGCTGTGCAAACGAGTTTCTGCCAGCTCCCGGCTGGAAGAAAGAGTTCATTCTGTTTTTCTGTCCAACAGTGAACATGTACATGCACGCATCGTCCGTATAATCCATATAATTCATGGTCATCTCAACCGGACTTCCCGAGCAAGTGGAGTAGTGCGGATAGGAGGGACAGCCGTAATTGGCCGTATTGTGTGTGGGGGTGTCAGACACCAAGTCGGAGCCACAGGTTTGATCTCCCCAGATGTGACGAAGACCCATCCAATGTCCTACTTCGTGCGTGGCGGTCCTTCCTTTGTTGAATGTGGAGAAATTGGATGAGGACACACCTAAACAGTTGTTGTCAATAACTACTCCGTCGGTCAAAGGGTTGCCGCCGGGGAACTGGGCATATCCAAGGATGCTGTTGCTAAGGTTGCATACCCACATGTTCATCTTGGTGCTTGGACTGGTTGGATCAATGCCGCCTTTGCTTGCTTTTTTCATGTCGTCGTTGGTTCTCCAGGATGTTTTGGTCGTTGACCTTCGAACTACCTGGTCAAGCACGAAGCGGATGCCCGTGTTGCCAGAGCGGACACTTTGAAAAATGGATGGAGTGTTGTTGTAGTCGGTATTCGTTGCCCCGAAATCTTTGTTGAGTATGTCGATTTGAGACTGGATTTGAGTCTGTGAAACATTCTCTGCTGCTGTTCTGTAAATGACATTTACGACCACAGGGATTTCGATCGTGCCGTCAGGCAGCAATCGTTGACCAGAAGCATATTCCTCAATAACACGCTCCATTTGTTCCATTCTGATAGCCAAGGTTGGATCCTCGGCCAACTGCCGATTCAATACATTCATGGTTTCACAATGCCTCTGTGTGGGCTCTGCTTGTTGTGAGTCGGAACCAAGATTCATATTGGCATCCTCATCCTTTGTGCATGATTGAAATACGCCGCTGAGCACGATTGCGGCAAGCATGATTTTGGTGATCTTCATAGTCGCTTGATTGATTTTATCAAACTTAAGGAGCCCTGACACCCATAACAACCGGTTTTTTGGCGAATTACCAACAAAAGGGGGTTGTTAACCAATAAAAAAGGGTGGTTTTGGAGAACCACCCTTCATTTGTAGATTGAATTCTAATGGATTAAACCGATTCGGCCAATAATGTGATTTTATTATCGAGCATCTCTACCACACCTCCTTTTACCTCAAACTGCTGGTTACCCGTTGCAGTCTTTACCTTGACGGTACCATTCACCAAAGATGAAATGATAGGTGCATGGTTATTCAACATCTGGAACTGACCAGCACTACCGGGAACGGCAACAGATACAACCTCACCTGAAAAGACCTTTTTGTCCGGGGTTATGATTTCCAAATACATTGATTTCGGTGTTGTATGGATTAATTGGCTTCAGCTAAAAGTTTCTTACCCTTTTCGATGGCATCATCGATGGTTCCAACAAGGTTGAATGCAGCCTCTGGATACTCATCTACCTCGCCATCCATAATCATATTGAAACCTTTGATGGTTTCTTCGATTGGTACCAATACTCCTTTCAAACCGGTGAACTGTTCGGCAACGAAGAAGGGCTGGGAAAGGAATCGCTGCACGCGACGGGCACGGTGTACCACCAATTTATCTTCATCCGACTATTCATCCATACCCAAGATGGCGATGATATCTTGAAGTTCTTTGTATCGCTGAAGGATTTCTTTCACACGCTGAGCAGTACGGTAATGTTCTTCACCAACTACGGCAGGGGTGAGGATTCTCGAAGTAGAATCCAAAGGATCTACCGCAGGATAGATACCCAACTCTGCAATTTTACGGCTCAATACCGTTGTAGCATCCAAGTGGGCGAATGTGGTAGCAGGAGCCGGATCGGTCAAGTCATCCGCAGGTACATAAACCGCCTGAACGGAAGTGATAGAGCCTCTCTTAGTGGAGGTGATTCGCTCTTGCATCGCTCCCATTTCAGTGGCCAAGGTAGGCTGGTAACCTACAGCTGATGGCATACGACCTAAGAGGGCTGATACTTCAGACCCAGCTTGGGTGAAACGGAAGATGTTGTCGATAAAGAAGAGGATGTCGCGGCCACCTGATTGCTCATCTCCGTCACGGAAGTATTCAGCAATGGTAAGACCCGACAAGGCGACGCGTGCACGCGCTCCAGGAGGCTCATTCATCTGTCCGAACACCAAGGTTGCCTTGGAATCGGCAAGCTTTTGATGGTCGATGTTGGACAAATCCCAACCGCCTGCTTCCATGGAATGCTTGAAGGCATCGCCATAGTTGATTACACCAGACTCCAAAAATTCGCGAAGCAAGTCATTTCCTTCGCGGGTACGCTCACCAACACCGGCGAAAACGGAAAGTCCGGAATAGGCTTTTGCAATGTTGTTAACCAATTCCATGATCAATACGGTCTTTCCCACACCAGCACCACCGAACAAACCGATTTTACCACCCTTGGAATAAGGCTCGATCAAGTCGATTACTTTGATACCCGTGTAAAGAACTTGGCTCTCAGTAGAGAGGTCTTCGAATTTTGGCGCCTCGCGGTGAATAGGCAAACCTTTTCCTGGCTTCACCTCAACAGCACCGATTCCGTCAATGGCTTCTCCAACCACATTAAAAAGTCGGCCTTTTATAGCATCGCCGGAGGGCATTTGTATTGGGGCTCCGGTAGCTTCCACCTGAAGACCACGAACCAGTCCGTCGGTAGAATCCATCGCAATGGCACGAACAGTGTCCTCACCGATGTGCTTTTGACACTCTAGGATTACTTTTTGTCCGTTTTCCTTGGTGATGACCAAAGCGTCAAGCAGGTTTGGAAGGGTTGTGTCCTTGCCTTCGAAAGAAACGTCAACAACAGGTCCGATTACCTGGACGATTTTACCGATATTCTTCATGCGGAATAGTGGATGTTTGGATTGGTTAGTTTTGCGAGCGCAAAAGTAGAACATAATAATCAGAAAAGGAACCAAGACCCACACAGATTTAGGTGTCGCATACCTGTTTATTTATTGTCTATTTTTGATGTTGAAAATCAATTATTTGAGTAGATTAAATTGAAAATATACCATTCCATAAACGAGTTCGAACCGGTTCAGGGCCTGGTCGTCACTATCGGCACTTTCGATGGTGTGCATTTGGGCCATCGAAAATTGATACAACGCATTGTAGAGCAGGCTCAATCAAGCAATGGCGAAGCTTTGGTTTTGACATTCTTTCCGCATCCCCGCATGGTTTTGAACCCTGAAGAACATGGTATTGAGTTGTTGAGCACCACCACAGAAAAAATCCGTTTGTTGTCCGAAACCGGAATCGATCATTTGGTTGTGCACCCCTTTAGCAGGGATTTTTCGTCCATGGATGCTGAAAAATTTGTCAGGGACATATTGGTTGCCAAACTCTCAACCAAGCATTTAGTCATTGGATACGACCATAAGTTCGGTAATCAGCGTTCTGGAAACATAAGCCAGTTAAGGGTGTTAGGCGCTGCATTGGATTTCGCCGTGGAGGAGATTCCGGAGCAAGATGTAAATGATATAGCTGTTAGCTCCACCCAAATCAGAAAGCACTTGAAGGAGGGTAGGGTGGCAGAGGCTGCCGAGTTACTTGGCCGCCCCTACGAGCTTTCAGGTATCGTGGTGAAGGGAAATCAAATCGGAAGAACCATCGGATTCCCAACCGCCAACATCCGAATTCCGGAGTCGTATAAACTGATTCCTGCCGAAGGTGTTTACTTGGTGGATGTGCTTGTAGACGGTCAGACAAAACATGGTATGATGAGTATTGGAAAAAGACCAACAGTTGATCATCAAGGAAAATTGAGCGTTGAAGTACATATCCTCGGTTTCGATTCCTATAATTACGTAAATATGATTTCGGTACGCTTGTTGAAGAAAGTAAGGGACAACCGAAGGTTTGATAGCATGGATGAACTAAAGGAGCAGTTGAAATCAGATCTCCAACAAGCTTTGAAATATTTCGGCTTTAACCATTGAAAGCAACCTCATGAAAAACAAACTGATCATATTAATCTTGATGTTGTTCTCATACGGATGGGCAACAAATGTGGTTGCCCAAGAGCTCGAGGATGGAACGCGCCCCGAATACCGCCGCCCCAATTTCAAAGTCTATACTTCTTTGGAACAAGCTTTGGCATATCCCGACTCGGTGTACATCTTATCGTTGAAGGGGAAGAAGCTTACAGATTGGCCGCCCGAAATCAGTTCATTCAAGAATCTGCTGGTTTTGGATTTATCCAAAAACAAACTTTCCGAAATTCCATCCGGCATTGAAAAATGGGTAAACCTGATCGAGTTGGACTTGAGCAACAACAAGCTAAAGCAGCTTCCTCAAGAAATATCGGGTATGAAATCGCTTCGTAAGCTTTCCCTCAATCGCAACACTATCTCTGAATTGCCCGAGTCCATTGGGGATATGACCTCATTGGAAATACTGGAGCTTTGGGATAATGAAATTTCCGAATTGCCAAGCTCCATTCGAAATTTGAAACACCTCAAAATTCTTGAGATGAGAGGGATTCTTTTTTCAGAGGAGCAGCAACAAGAGTTTCGCGAGTTGCTACCCGAGACTCGAGTGATGATGTCGCCATCTTGCAATTGCAAAACCCGCTGAGGTTAAAACCGCACATCCGCTTTTAGCATGAAGTTTCTGCCTGCTTGAGGGTAGTAGTAGTTTTCATCCGTTCTCGCTCCGTCCGCAATATATCCGAATGTGTAACCATTCGATTCATATAACTCATCCAAGATATTGAAGACTATCAAAGACAAGGTTAATGATTTGACCGATTTTGATTTCGGACTCCAATGCAGTCTTAAATCAGTGACCGTGTAAGGATCCAAGGTCTTGCTATTGTTCGATGTATTGTCGAGGTACTGCTTGCCCGTATGTCTGCATACGAGCTCTGCCTGAATCGACTTTATGGGTTGGTAGGATAGGTTTGCATATGCCGTGATGTTAGGAGAGAAGGCGATATCCGCATCGTTGAATATGGTAAGTTGCTGAGTTCCCAAATCATAGTCGTCTATATACTCCCCGAATTCCTTTATTTTATGTCGGCTGATGGACCCGTTGCCTTTAAGTAGGATTTTGTCGGTAACACTCCAGCTGAATTCAGCCTCAAAGCCTTCCCTATAACTATCTGGCACATTGGTTCGAGTATAGTTCCCCACATCATTGACTTGTCCAGTGAGCACCAATTGATCGCGATATTGCATTAGGAAATAGTTGAATTTGGCGGAAACCTTTTGCCAAATATGATGATAGCCACTCTCTAAATCGTATAATTTTTCTGCCTTGGGTCTGCTGATGATTGAGCTCTCCGTGTAGTCGTACCTAGATGGCTCCTTTGATGCAACGGATACGGAGAGGTATCCGTATTTACCAGGCGATTTGGTGTATGTAATTCCGACTTTAGGGTTGACAAACGATAGTCGGTCATTTTGCGGAACCTCATTCTGCATTTCATCGAATCCTTTGAAGGCATAATCCACAGTCCTGAATTGGAAGTCACTGTATAATGAGATCCGCTCACTGATATCCCAAGTCGATTTAGCAAACAGGTTCAAATCCTTTTTGAATCCGTTGTTGTCGTAGTAGCGATGCCGAATGTTTCCGTTGGATGCATACCGAGCCCAGATGACTTCACCAAAATGGTCTCCGTCGTATTCATTATAACCGCCTCCCAACACTAGACCCAAATTGCTTTTGATTGTATAACGGATGTTCGTTGTGACACCATAGAAATCATTGTCAAGCCATTTTCTCCTTATTAAATCCGTTTCCGTAATGGTATCGGTTCCGATGGTAACATCATCGAGCAAATAGTCGGACAAAGCCTCACCCTCCTTGAACTCCTCATAGAAACCTCTGCCGTAAGTAAAGTGCAGCGCCGTGTTCCATTCGATGTTGTCACTTATTTTCCATGAATGGAAAAGCTGATAATGGTCCTGTTGGTAATCGTCTACTTGGTTCTCATAAGTATATTGGTTCCAAGTGCGATTGGTGTCTAAAGCCGCCTCTGGCACCCCATACCATGATTGGTAGGTAATTTCCTTTCCGGAAAACACATTCATACGGAGGCTGTGTTTTTCGCCATAATAACCACCCGATACAAAGAAGGATTTCAAATCAGACGAGCCTCGGTCTATGTATCCATCGGATTTGATTTTCGACAAACGGGCTTCAAAACTCCACTTTCCCTGTATCATTCCGGTACCTGCTTTGAATGATGCGCGTTGAGTGCCAAATGAACCGTAGCCCAATGATGCTTGTCCGAATGGCTCTTGCGATGGCCTGCTGGTTGTGATGTGGATTCCGCCTCCGAATGAAGAGGCTCCATTGGATGAGGTTCCAGCTCCCCGTTGAACTTGAATCTGATCGGTCGAAGAAGCCAGATCTGGCATGTTCACCCAGTATAACAGATGAGATTCGGGGTCGTTGATGGGTATTCCATCAATTGTAATATTGATACGAGAAGCGTCAGATCCCCTGATTCGCAATCCGGTGTAGCCGGTTCCGTTTCCTGCATCTGATGTAATGTTGATGGATGGTACAGACTCCAATAAAAAAGGGATATCGCGACCCGTATTGTTCCGTGTTAGTTCATCCGATCCTATTTCCGTATATACCATGGCCGACTTACTATCAGCCCGCTGTGAAGTAATCACCACTTCCTTCGACATCTTTGCGAATACCGGTTTCAGTTTTATGTCGAGTGAAATTTTCATGGTTTCACCGGCTGGTTCAGATTTTTGAAAACGAACAGTGTCTGTTTGATACCCTATATGGCTCAAGATTAATACGAATTCCTTGGAGGGTGTTTTAAGCACAAACTGTCCGTCCGAACCAGTAATAGATCCTGCATTTTTATTTCCTTCGAACCGGATGTGTACACCTTCGACGGGCCTTGCTGTTTCTGCATCACGAACCTTGCCTTGGATAGTTTCTTGAGATAGGGCATCCAAACAATGGAGCATCAATAAAGCAATTAATGAAATGTAGTGTTTCATTGCAAACATGGTTTAATATCATAAAGGATTCGCTGAAAACACCCTGCAGCAGAAGCTGCATATTCCTACGCCGGCATTACCCGGATCAGGTTCTAGGGTATGTTCTCAGCACACCGCTTTCGCGGATAGCACCCCTTTGTTGTTGCGAAGATAACAATAACGAAGACTGAAATGTTTTCCCGAAAAAAAGATTGTTTCTGCAGCCAGACAATTATAGTTGATTGTGCAGAAAACAAAATATTAGCCTACAACTCGCTGTTTAGGTTTGAAAAGCAATAATCTTAATTTGATTTCTATCTTTGAGCATGCAACCGGAACATTTGGCAATTGCCATTGCCGCGGGCTTCATGTCGGGTGTTATCAATACCCTTGCAGGGAGCGGTTCTGTATTCACACTACCTGTGCTATTGTTTCTCGGATTACCGCCCCACATGGCCAATGGAACCAATAGGGTGGGTATTTTGCTTCAAACTTTTGTAGGCAGCTGGATGCTTTATTTCAAAGGGGGGCTCAGATTTTCAGGTGATATCAAATATGTACTTCCAACTATGGCTGGTTCGCTACTGGGAGCTTGGTTGGCAGTTGATATCGACGAGCAGTATTTGAAATGGACCATCGCTGTTGTCATGTTGATGCTTCTAGTCATCACCTTATTCAGGTATGGCGATCTATTGCGAGAATCGGATGCACCACTAAATAAAATCAAAGAGCTGGGAGGTTATCCATTGCTCTTTATCATAGGTGCCTATGGCGGATTCATTCAGTTGGGTGTTGGTATTTTCACCCTTGCAGCATTGGTACTTTTCCTTAACATGACCTTGAAGCATGCGAATGCGCTCAAAAACATGATGAACTTTTGCTTGACGCTCCCTGCTTTTTTAGTGTTTGCAATCAATGGTCAGGTGGATTGGAAATTAGGTGCCATCATTGCATTCGGCCAGGTCATTGGCGCTTTTGTGGCTGCGCGTTATGCAAACAAGTCTGATATGGCCCAGCTTTGGATCAGGCGATTGCTGATTGCCATGATGGTACTAACATCCGCACAACTGTTCGGACTAATTGATTGGATTGTGGCTCGGTTGAAATAGATTCCTTGATCAGGCCATCATCAGATCGGTTTCCCTGATGTCCCTTGCTTTTTGATTGTACTTTAGTCTGAATCTGCGACTGAAATAAGCAGGGTCTTTGAAACCTACCTTGCGAGCAATCTCCTGAACACTGTCGTTGGTTGAGCGCAATAGAAAATGGGCTTGCTCCAATCGGCGATTTTCAATGTAGTCTTGCAGATTATTGTTGGTAAGCGACTTGAAAAATTGTCCGATGTAATCACGGGAAACGAAAGCCAAGTCTGCGATTTTTTGATTCGACAAATCTCCTCCAAGGTTATTTTGGATGTACTCAATGATACTCACTAAACGCTTGTCGAGTAGGTAATCCAACTTGGAAATTTGCTCTCTATACTCGGGTTTGTCGTAAATGTATCTACAGAGATGGATGATCAATTGGTCGGTGTATTTCCTCACCAATGTCTTTTTGCCCAAACCGTTGTCAGCCTCTTCTATCATGATATTGTTGATGATTTCGGCCAATTTTTCGTTGGGCTCGATAAACAGGCATGGAAGCTGCATGATACTGAAAAACGGTACGGCTCCGTAAACGGTAACTTCGAATGCAAGGATGTTAAAGGCATGTTCGGCCTCCATCAAGCCACTAACAGGGTGGATGGGTTTCACATATCTTTCCCTCTGCTCAGGGGTAGTGAAACCCTCTGATCCAACAATCTCATAAGGGCCATATCCGTGGCGGAAATTAATGGTGCTTTCCCGAGGGATGAAATAAAATCCACCTTCCGGAATTTGACGGTGTTCGTTATTGGATCCTGGGCCAGCACTGAAAAATCCTTTGCGGGCCTGAATGATAATGTCTTTTTCCTCGAAAGTATTAACGAGCTCCACAGGTCGCACCACTTTGCGCATATTGGAAAGCACATATTTGATTTCCAAGGAATCAATAATCCTATTAAAGTTTTCTTTGCTCATCAGTTAGTCGGCTAAGCTGTAGATTTGCCAAAGGCTGTCAAATGTATGAAAGAAATAGATTGTAGAAAATAGTTTAAACGGAAAAATACAAGTTTAAACATTTCAAAATGCGGCTTAAATAATTGATTATCATTTTTTAGTAAAATTTGGGTTTGTTTAACTTTATTCAAAGAGTTCAAGAAGGTGGTTGAATTGGAGTATTTGGGAGCCTTTACTGGAATCCTGGGCATTTGGCTGACCATCAGGCAGAGCATATGGTGTTTTGCTGTTGGTTTGGTGAGCGTGATTATCTCATCGTATGTTTTTTACCAGTCCTACCTGTTTGCCGATGCCATCCAACAACTGGTTTTTGCTGCCATCATCTTGTACGGATGGAGGAGTTGGTCATCACCACTCCCTTCGAAAAAAGCTCCTGTCTCTAAATCAAAATGGAGCGAATTGGTTCCGTTATTTATTGTAACCTCGTTTGTTGGGGTAATTTTGGGATACTTGTTGGATCGGTACACCGAGGCTCACTATCCTTGGCTAGACTCCATTTTAACTTCTTTCTGCTTTCTTGCCCAATACATGATTGCAAAAAGAAAAATAGAAAACTGGGGATTGTGGATGATTACCAATGCCGCCTATATCATGGTTTACCTCAAGAAAGATCTTGAACCATACGCCGTATTATATGCGTTTTACTTGCTTTTGGCTATTTATGGATGGCGAGAATGGAGTCGCGAGATTCAAAAAAATGCATAAGCCCTTGCGCATAGCCATGATTGGTCCTGAGTCTTCGGGCAAAACCTCCTTGGCCAAGCTCTTGTCAGCCGAATTTGGATTTGCCTTGGTGGAAGAATATGCGCGAGAGTATCTGACCTCTTTGGGTCGTTCTTACGAGCTCGATGACATCCAATCGATTTATCAAAAGCAAATGCTCATAGAGCAAGAGGTATTGGGAACGGGCGTTAAAGGAATTATTTCCGATACGGAATACATCAACGGATTGGTTTGGTGTGAGGAGAAATATGGTGTCCGGCCCTCCTGGTTTGTTGATGTCATCCAAAAGCAACCTTACAACATGTACTTGCTAACATCACCCGATTTGCCTTGGGTTCCGGATCCCTTGAGAGAAAATCCCGGCAATGGCGAATATCTTTTCGAGCGCTATAAGCAGGAATTGGAGCGAATCAATGCTATTTATGTTGTTGTTGATGGAGTAGGGGAGGCGAGACTGAACAAAGCCCAAAAGGCAATCATTCAATTGATGAGCCATCAGCAATAGATTTTATTTTTAAAAAGCTTGAGAGAAACGCCTAAGATTGTATTAGGTCAATTGAAAATTTTCAGTGCTTTCTGGCTACAACAGATTTAACTGCAGAGGCGAATTCGCCCAAGAGCGATGCATCCCTTTCAATGGAGGTTCCTACAACTATCAAATCGGCTCCAGCTTGACAATTTAGCGCTGCTTTCTCCGGAGTACGAATACCACCACCCACCATAAGCGGTATGGAGATGGATGTGGATACCGCAGCAATCATTTCCTCGCTAATGGGCTTGGTAGCTCCACTGCCAGCGTCAAGAAAAATCGTCTTCATCCCCAACATTTCTCCGGCCATGGCAGTACATGCTGCAATCGAAGGCTTGTTGTGAGGAATAGGATGGGTGTTGCTCATGTACAATGCGGTTGTATTGGATCCGCTTTCAATGAGCATATATCCTGTGGAAATAGGTTCCAGTTTCTTTTCGCGAATCAGAGGAGCAGCCACCACATGGGTTCCTATGAGTAGCTCTGGATTCCTTCCGGAGATTAAGGATAGGAATAGGATTGCGTCCGCCTGGTCATCGACTTGGTTAACGCTGCCTGGAAAAATCACAATTGGTTTCGAGCAAGCGTATCGAATCCTCCGGATACAATTGGAGAGGTTTCCATCCGACAACAAACTACCGCCCACAAACACGAAATCAACGCCATGGTCTTCGGCCATTCTTGCTACCGACTCGGCCTCCTTGTTTCCCGTTTTGTCAGGATCCACCAGAACAGCAAGCTGCTTCAGGCCCTTTTGCTTGGCATCACATATTTGTTGGTAGACCTGCATGAGTTTAAACCCCTAAATTACAAATCAATATGAAACTTAGTGGATGCTCTGGAAAATATTCGCATTTGGCTTGAACCATCTTGTCCCTCATAATGTTAATAGGTAAATTTGCATTAATTAACTACTCAATCCATGATCCAAACTCAATCTACTACATTCGTGAAATACAAAGTAAAAGATATCTCCTTGGCCGAATGGGGCCGCAAGGAAATCCGTCTTGCTGAAGACGAAATGCCCGGACTGATGTCGCTGCGTCAGGAATTCGGCAAAAGCCAACCGTTGAAGGGCGCCCGAATCGCAGGTTGTCTACACATGACTATTCAAACAGCTGTTCTCATTGAGACCCTTCAAGCTTTGGGCGCTGAGGTTACCTGGTCATCCTGCAACATTTTTTCTACCCAGGATCATGCAGCAGCTGCTATCGCAGCAGCGGGCACTTCCGTTTATGCCTGGAAAGGTATGAACAACGAAGAGTTCGATTGGAGTATTGAGCAAACACTCTTTTTTGGTGAAGACCGCAAGCCTCTGAACATGATTCTCGATGATGGTGGTGATTTGACTAACATGGTACTAGATAAGTATCCAGAGCTGATCCCAAATATCAAGGGTATTTCTGAAGAGACGACCACCGGCGTTCTTCGTTTACATGAGCGTGTGAAAAACGGAACGCTTCCTATGCCTGCCATCAACATCAACGATTCAGTAACCAAATCCAAGTTCGACAACAAATATGGTTGTCGCGAATCTTTGGTTGACGCTATCCGCCGCGCCACCGATTTGATGTTGGCAGGTAAAGTAGCTGTTGTTGCCGGTTACGGTGATGTAGGAAAAGGTTCTGCCGATTCATTGAGCAGCGCTGGAGTTCGTGTAATCGTTACTGAAATTGATCCAATCTGCGCCTTACAAGCTGCCATGGAAGGTTATGAAGTGAAGCGTATGGATACCGCTATTCCTGAGGCAGACATCATTGTTACAGCAACAGGAAACCGCGACATTATCATAGGCAAACATTTCCATGCTATGAAGCACAATGCTGTGGTTTGCAACATTGGACACTTCGATAATGAAATCGACATGGCTTGGCTAAATGAGAATTATGGACACTCCAAAGATGAAATCAAGCCACAAGTAGACAAGTACACTTTGAATGGTAAAGATATTATCGTGTTGGCTGAGGGTCGCTTGGTTAACTTAGGCTGCGCCACTGGCCATCCTTCCTTTGTGATGTCAAACTCCTTCACCAATCAGACTTTGGCTCAAATGGAACTATGGAACAACTATAAGAATTACGAGAACAAGGTATATACCCTTCCTAAGCATCTGGATGAGAAAGTTGCAAGGCTGCACCTTGCCAAAATCGGTGTAGAACTTGACGAGTTGACTCCAGATCAGGCCAACTATATCGGTGTGCCGCAAAATGGTCCGTTTAAAAACGATCAGTACAGGTATTGATATTTATTTGACAAGTAAAAACAAAAGCCCCTTTTTTAAGGGGCTTTTTTATGCGTTATTTAACTAATAATTTAATTAGGATTACTGGATTTGTAAACTTGTCCGTTCTCTAGCATTATTTTTTTCTCAATAAAATGTTTGTTGAATAGGCTTAATGTCGAATCGAATCCACCTCCTCTAATATGGCTTAAATCCATGATCGCATGAAAGACATTGGTGTTTGTAAAAGCATGATTTAATCTCTCTGACAGAATATTGGTTTTTTCAGGAAAATTTTTTTTATAAGACTGGGAAAGCCAAACGATTAATGGAACCTCAACAATGCAGTTTGGTATGCTTCCAGCCCAATCGTGGCCTACATGATCACCTGTGTCATATACATCCTCTCCGTGGTCTGAGACATACATCAATGAAATCATTAAGTCTGGATCTTGCGCACATTGTTTTTTTGCTAGCGCAATGATTTTATCGATAATAAAGTCGTTATAAATAATGGAGTTGTCGTAATGGTCTATTGTTTTATCCTTTTTTGATTTTCCATTTTTGAATCTTTGAAATTCATCAGGATATCTTTTGTCATAAGCCATGTGACTACCCATGAGGTGTACACCAATGAACTTATTTCTGTAATTCGTGTCTTGAAGCGCTTCAACTATTTGAGGCAGGGTATTTTCATCAAACGAAGAGGAAAGTGTCGTTTCCAATGACGAGTTGCTGAAAGTGTTCACATATCTGATATTGTTCGCGGTTTGTGCAAGGTTGTATATGGCATTATCCCAAACTCCGATGGGACTTTGATTTGATATCCAAAATGTTTCAAAACCTGCTGATGAGAAGTTATCGAAAAGGCTGGTGCTCTTATCGAATTTCAACTTATTTTCCAAATTCGATTCTGTCAGAATAGATAGTACGGACGGAATCGTGATGGTATATCCACTAACAACAGAATTGAAAACATAAATTTCTTGATTCTTAGACAACAATGGGTTTGTTGAGCGCTTGTATCCGTAAAGCGACATGTGTTTTTTAGATGCAGATTCGCCAATAACCAAGAGTGTAACTTGCTTTCGATTGCCAATTCCAATTGACTCGGCATCTGTATTTCGGATCTTTCTTGTTTTTAGTTTATTGAAGGCCGCCAACTCTTCATTAAAGGAAATAAAGGCTTCAATGTTTTGTGGAATCCCTTTCCTGACCAATCTTTCAGAAAAATAATTCTCGCTTATGAACACCACAGAAAAGGTTATGGAACACATCAAGACCCACTTATTTAAACCATAATCTGAAATTGTTTTTTTGTCTCGAAGAGACCAAATGAAAATGCCGAAGTAAGGAATCAGCAAAAGTGCCGTGTTTCCAAACTTGGTTTGAATGAACTCAGTTGCTTCAATCGTGTTTGTGTTGGTGAAAACAAACATACTTGCCGCAGTAAGTGGGCCTTTGGTAAAAAGATAGTGAACAATTGTTATTAATCCATCTGCGAAAACGATAACGAATGGAAAATATCCGGCTATGTTGGTTCTTAAAAATGCAGATGGAATGGTTAATAAAGGAATCCAAGCAAAAAGAATCGCAATTTCTCTAAAATCATAAACCGAGGAATTGATTAATATGGCAACTAGTTGCGGGAAAAGAGCCAGAACAATTAATCGCGGAGGATATATTTTGGCAAACAGGTACATTTCTTTTCGAACCAGTAATGCGAGTAGATATCAATTATAAATTCGTAAGGCATTCCCATCGAAAAGGGTACGGTATTGGTAGAGCGGTCTAGTAGCAGGACCGTTTATTACGCTACCATCTATAATGCTGAATCTCGAATTACAACAAGAGTCAATGGCCGATATCCCCGAGATAACTTGGATTCCCAAGCAGGTGTCTGTTGGATTGAAGGTGCAATTTCGTTCCAATGCGGCGAATTCGGTAGCTGAGCGCCTACAAATAATAATCCCCTTTGTTCCCGCCGGATAATAAATCCAACCATTTACTGTAGTTAGATTTACATTACTCGGTTCATTCAAATAAATGGTGAAATCCACATAGTATTGTGAAATGTCATTGGTTTGGTCTTTGGAGCATCCCAACACTAGCAAAAGGGTTAAAACCAGTGGCGCAATTAATTTCATTACATCAAATTTAATCAAATCCAACAACAGATATCAGTTTTTCTTGTAGTGATCAAATGTTAAACCAAACACTAAGCTATTTGTTACCTTTTGGTAATCAAGTAATATGATGGAAAAATTTAAAATTGATTCTCCGATTTTAGAAGCCATGAATTGGCGTTATGCCACCAAAAAGATGGACGATTCAACTATTGCCGCTTCATCATTGAATTCTATTTTGGAATCTATACGCCTATCCGCTTCTTCCATGGGTTTCCAGCCGTATAGGGTAATGGTAGTTACAGATCCTGAATTAAAGAACAGGCTTCAGCCCGCTGCATATGGTCAACAGCAAATATCAGGTTGCTCCCACTTGTTGGTGTTTGCTGTCATTGATCAAATTGGATTTTCCCATGTGCAGCAAACGGTTGACTTAATGGCGGCAGTGCGTGGTATTCAAGTGGAATCTCTGAATGGTTACAAAGCCATGTTGGAGCAAGCGGTGACCAACCGAACCCAAGAGGGATTGTTTCATTGGGCTTCCAAGCAAGCATACATTGCGCTGGGTACAGGCATGGTGGCTGCTGCCATGGAAAAAGTTGATGCTACACCCATGGAGGGATTTGTTCCGGAGTCGTTTGATGAAATCCTTGGTTTAAAGGAATATGGTTTGAAAAGCGTTGTATTGCTTGCCTTGGGAAAAAGAAATGAATCCTTGGATACCAATGCCCAAAAAAAGAAGGTTCGAGTCCCTTCAACCGCATTTTTTATCTGGAAATAAACCAAAACCGCCCGCATCTTTAGATACGGTCGGCCATGTTATTTTATGATATTTTATTTAATGACTTGAAGTTTCAAAACGGATTTCCCAATCCGGAAAAAGTATATGCCATTGGCAACATCAAGCTCCAACAGTATTTTATTACCACTGGCCTTGCCTTCGTATAATTTTCTACCGTAATGGTCGTGCACTTGATATGGTTCATTCGAATAATTTTTGTCGAGCTCAATGGTAAACTGACCAAGTCCCGGATTTGGGTATACGGTTATGTTGGGGTCGAAGGATTCGAGCTCTTCAGTTTGTGATACCAATACATATCCATCATTAATGGTATGTGTGGTGGTGTTGGTGGTAATCGGACTATTGAAATCGAAATATATATCTGCTTCGTTCGTAATTACAGTGCCGTTTACAAGATTTGGGACTTGATCTACCCTGAAAGTGACAAATCCATGGCTGCCGGGTTCGTTGACATTGCTATCTGGAAGCAAAATATTGTTGAAGGTCCATTCAAGTACGCGGGGGCCATACATGCGGAATTGGTTTGAATGACTCGATACACCCGGGGTAACTGTAAAAATGTTAAGATCCGTATCTAGCGTATCTCGTATCACCACAGTAAACGCTGTATCATTGCCGGTGTTTTGAAATCTGATTAGATATTGAATTTGCTGGTTGGGTTGTATGAAATGTTGATTCGTTAAGCCCGTAGGAAATCCGGTTTTGTCATTTGGGTCGTAGCTGCCTGTAATAGTTCCACAAAAAATATCAACTACAGGATCGGCATCATTTTGAGGTTGACTGGTTACGAAACCGGGAGTCCAATTGTTTGGGTTGCCACAAAGCTCTACCACATCGTTCGGGTTCGAATTGCCTGGATGCAGTGGATGTTGGTCTACCTCCAACCGTATGGTCTGTCCATTGGCATAGTAACAATACACCAAGCTATCGCCACCAGGAATCATTAACGAATCAATCACGGTAAGAACTCCGTCAACAAAAATCCTTATTTGCGAGTAGCATTCCATGTCACCATCGCCAGGATCACCGGTGTTTCGAATAACGAAGCATGCCGAATCGTTTTGGCAATATCCATTCACACTTAAACTGGATTGATCCCACGGGAGTGTACAAGGAATTCCGCCACCACCGCCTCCGGTTCCGCCACCACCGCCTCCGGTTCCGCCACCACCGCCTCCAGATGGAATGGTGTCTAACACACAGGAGTCAACAGGATAGAGGTAGGCTTCCATGCACAAAGACTGGCTAATCGATGTTCCATTACAGAAGGTCACAGCAAGAGAAAAGTTTGCACATTGACCAGGATAAATGTCGCCTGTTTGGAAACGGAAAATGTTTCCTCCAAGTGATGTGTATGGAATGCTTGCGCTTGACAGGTTGATTCTATAGTCAAGATGGACATCTACATACGAAGAGTCAATCGCTAGTGTAGCCGAGCTTTGATTGCAAGCTGAAACATAAATTGTATTCGTTCCTACGCATCGCCTAAAAAGCCCCCCTGATATTGAGATTTCAGGATCGGTGCAAGATATGTTACTTGTCAAACCAAAATCGGGTCCTAGGGTTGTGACATTGGGATTTGATATGGCAAAAGGTTGAACTGTATTGCAGTTGAAAGTCCAAAATATGTCTGCAGTGTCAATTTTAACACTGTAATTACCAGGGGGTAATCCAGAAACACTCCAATACCCTTGAGCATCAGATTGAGTAATGATATCACCTGGTTGTATCAAAAGCAACTTTGAAGGCACTCCCGGTTCGTTGCTGTTTTTTATGCAATCGTTAAGTAAATCGTTGAAAACCCTTCCTTTTATCTGTGGATTTACAACTAGTTTATAGTCTTCGACCTCTCCATCAAACAAAGTTTCGCATGGATTTGCATAGGATCCTTTTTTAGCGATGACTCGCATTCTTCTAGATGCAGTGTTGTGCTGATTAATATCGGGTATGGTAATATTTAAAGGAGATAGAGAGGTTAGTCCGTTTGCAGTGTTATTTGCTGTGCCAAGTTGATAAAATTCATTGTTGTCGGAGAAATCACCATCGTTATTCCAATCAACCATAACACTTACATAAAGAGTATCGATACCTGCGGTATTAACTCTAATAGAAAGGGGATACTCCTGTAGTTTAATTACAGAAGTGGAGTCTGTATTGAAATAATTTGAATATCCAGAAGGCTTGGTAGATACTTTGTTGATTGATCCAAATTGGAAATTTGTGATTGATTTTTGAGTTCCTTGGTCTCCGTTCATGTATCTTACAGCAAGAGTTCGATATGTATTGTCGACTTTGTTTCCCGTTACCCATCCATATGTGCCGTTACTTAGAACATGGTAGGCTGCTCCAACATTGACTTGGGTTGAACTTATCATCTTGTATGGTCCAATTTGTATTGCCCAAGCACATTCGTATAGCTCGTAGGAGGAGGGCATGTGCCAGTCGTCATAACCGTTTTGGCTATGATTTAGACAAAGGTCAGCGAGTATTCCATTAGTTCCACAGCCAGCGGCAATAGCCAAGGTGTTTGACATTCCGGCACCTATGGCAGTATCCACTGCGCCCCAAATATTAGTCCCATTGCACCCCCAAGCATAAGGTGATTGAAATTCGAAATTCGTTTGCTCCATGAATCGCCAACCGTTGGAATACTGTCCTTTGTCATAAAAAACGAGGCCTCCTGCCTCGCCTGTGCCCCATAATGTGTAGGGCATGGTTCCTTTTTGTTGGCAATAGTTTTGTCCTGAAAGAGCTAAAGGGCTTGTAAGCAAAACGACAAAAAATAAATGCTTTAAATGAAATGATTTGAGCATTGATGTATGAATTTTATGGTTTTAAACAAACTTAAAAATAAACAGTGATTATGCCAAATCTCCTTTTCTTCAACAGGGCTTAATAAACCAAAACCGCCCGCATCTTTCGATACGGGCGGCTAGCAGTGGAGTCGGAGGGAATTGAACCCTCGTCCAGACAAGGGACTCATGCGCTTTCTACATGCTTAGTAGATTATTGGTTGTAGGGCGTGACCGAGGGAATCAACAAACCAAGTCGCACCTTAGCCCCTGTTTCTCGTTTCCGCTTAGAGGCATCGTGGAAACCAACCCGAGAGATCGATACCCATTGTACGGCATTAACGGGTGGAACACCGCACCGGGTAGCTTGGACCATGCTTCTGAAGCATGGGCTTAGGCAATCCATCTAAGACGGATTAGGCCGCAAGCGCATAAGTGTTTTCGCCACTTAAAGCGTTGAGAGTTGAGATTAACGAGCCATATTCACAACGCTCGGCATGCTTACACACAAACCTCACCTGCTGTCGAAACCGGTCGACCCCAAGTTTTGGTAATGCAAATATACGACAAAAAGCAGCCTTTGGGTTCCAATTGTCGTCACTTTATGCTGTTTATGAGGCTATTAAATTGTATTTTTGCTTCTGAGAACAGATTATGAAAATAGGCGTTATCCGCGAAGGCAAGGTACCTCACGATCATCGAGTACCATTCACCCCTTCCCAATGCAAACAAATCCAGGAGCTTTTTCCAGGAACCGAAATCGTTGTTCAACCCAGTCCTTATAGATGCTATTCTGACGAAGAATACATCTCCGCTGGATTGACAATGAGTGAAGATGTTTCCAGTTGCGATGTGCTTATGGGCATCAAAGAGGTTCCCATCCAGGAGTTGATGGATGGCAAACGATATTGTTTCTTTTCCCATACCATCAAAAAACAACCACACAACCAAAAGCTGATGCATGCCTTGGTGGACAAGCGCATTGCCATGACCGATTACGAATGCCTTGTGGATCCTGAAGGAAACCGTATTATCGGCTTCGGGCGGTATGCCGGCATAGTTGGTGCATACAACGGCATCATGGGATATGGTGAAATGTACAAGCTTTTTAAACTGAAGCCTGCGCATCTTTCACACGACAAGAAGGAGTTGTTCGATGGATTATCCCAGATCGGTATCCCCAACATTAAAATTATCATCACTGGTGGAGGACGCGTGGCGCACGGCGCCGAGGAAACCATGGGAGCTATGAATATTCGTAAGGTAACACCCTATGAATTTTTAAATTACTCCTTCCGTGAACCAGTCTATGTGCAGTTGCACTCACACGATTATCATGAGTCGTTGGATGGTAAAGCCTTTTCGAAATTCGATTTTTACAATCACCCCGAACAGTTTCGTTCCACCTTTTTGAAATATGCAGGTGTTTGCGATGTGCTTATCCATTGTGCGTATTGGGATATGCGTGCTCCTGTATTATTCACCGCCAAAGAGATGAGCAACCCAGGTTTTCATATCAGTGTTATTGCAGATGTTACTTGCGATATCAACGGGAGCATCCCTTCAACCTCTCGTTCTACCACCATAGAAGATAAATTTTACGGTTACAATCCCATCACAGGAAGGGAAGAGGAAGCATTCAAGCAGGGCACGATAACCGTAATGGCTATCGATAACTTACCTTGTGAACTCCCTAGGGACGCATCGGAAGGCTTTGGAAAAAATTTGATCGAACGAGTACTTCCATCGCTGTTTGATGGCGATCAAAGCGGACTGATTGACCGAGCTACCATTTGCAAAAACGGTAAGCTGAATGGAAGATTTGAGTACATGAAGGATTATGCTGCTAAAAGTGACCATTAACAAGTGACAAGTGACAAGTGACAAGTAACAAGTAGCAAGTAACAAGTAACAAGGACTGTTATTAGCTAC
>JBKCHO010000141.1:0-2831 GCA_046302815.1 Bacteroidota bacterium
GCCAATGGTACCCAAGCCATTTGGAATGGAACGGATTTTTCGGGCATCAGGGTTCAAACGGGTGTTTATCTAGTTTTCTCTGCCGATGAGACAGGAGAATTCAGCTGTAGCACCAAGCTGCTTTTTATCAATTGATCTATAAATGAGGATCAAGTCCAAGGCCATCATTCTGCATTCTACCAAATACAGTGAGACTAGTCTGGTTGTAAAAGCCTATACGGAATACGCCGGTTTGATGTCGCTCATAGTGGGAGGCGTAAGGGGAGGAGGGAAGATGCGATTCCCGGCAGGCCTGTTTCAACCTTTTTCCTTGGTAGAACTTGTAGCTAGCGGCAAGCCTGGTACGGCCATGCCAAGGATAACCGATATTCAATTGTCACCCGCATTTCAAAACATACCAAATAATCTGCTCAAAGGCTCCATACTGATGTTCCTCTCTGAGGTTGTTTCCAGATGTATCAAGGAAGAGGAGCCTTCGCCATCGTTGTTTCAATTCCTATACCAGGCTGCACAGATTCTTGATTTATACGAGGGAAATTGTAACCGATTTCACATTCATTTCTTGGTGAAATTAACCGGCCATACAGGATTTTATCCTAACGGATCCTTCTCTTCTCAAACTCCTTATTTCGACTTGCGAGAGGGTTCTTTCACTAGCCAAGCTCCTCTACACAACCAATTCACATCTGCGGAGGTTTCAAAAGCCTTATCGGATTTCATGCGCACCACTTTTGAGGAACATCATCGAGTTGAAGTTGAACCTGCAGTATCCAAGGCTTTGTTAAATGCCTTGGTTGCCTACTTTGAACTACACATGACACATGGCAGGGAAATCCAATCGCATAAAATCTTGGCTGAAGTATTGTCATAATGAAATACATAATACCAATTTGTCTTTCTGCGCTAGCGCTACAAATTTTCTACGGATGCGAATCGAAACGGAAGAGTAATCCCAAGAGCGAAAAACTTGCCAATGATTCAACAAATTCGGCAAAAGCTTTTTTATTAAGAGAAGACTCTGTCAAAGCTACTCTCATTCAAACCAAACCTCAAGAGCCATTTAGCATCGTTTGTTATTTGAATGATACTGTATTTGGATCAGGTTGCGATGGATGGGGATATGATTTGTTGAAAGAAGGGAAGCGATTCATCCATCAGCCATGCATACCCACGATACCAGGCCAGAAGGGATTCTCTAACGAGGAGGAGGCATACAAAACCGGAAGATTTGTTTTGGATAAGATAGAAAGGGGTCAGATGCCTCCATCTATCTCAGTAGATGAATTAAAATCGTTGGGTATTCGGTTTTAATCCAATGGCAATCCGATTTCTTGGGCAATCCGAATCAAGGTATTTGCGACTATAGGACAAACCGCAGCGTTGTTTTGAACCGATCTTAGCCTATACTTTATGTCTGGCCTTTCCAACCCTGGATAATCCGCACATGCCTTTGGGCGGGACAAATAATGAGCGCAAAGATTTCCGGATAAAAATGGACAAGGTTTGTTTTTGATATAGGAGGTATTTGTTGATGATTCAAAGCCCACATACGATCCTATGAAGGTTTTTGGCTCCATGAGGCAGCTGTTCGACAACAGCCCAATATCCTCCTGATCTAATCCGGCCTCAAGCAATTTGCAGCACCTGGCACAGATGGAGCAATCGGTTGATGATTTTACCGGCAGATAATGTTTTGAAAATAAATAGTCCACTTTATGGGAGCGCTCCCTTTTTAGGGATTCAAGGACTTTTCGAATTCGGTCTTGATTGGCGTTATAAAAAAACTCAACCTCCTCAGGACCAATCATCTTGGTAGCTTAACATCATCCTTAACCAAAAAAGCCATAGGGAAAAGGCCTTGTATTTGATTCATGAATTCTGTGGCCAGTAATCGGGTTTTGAAATCACCTACCCTGATTTTGAAATTTGGTTGTTGGTATTCTAGATAAGCTCCAACATTTGGATAAACCTTTAAAAAATTGGATTTCACTTGGTTAGCTTCTTCCCGGTTGTCTCCAAAAAAAATCTGAATTCGATAACCAGGCATCGAATTCTTGGTTTTACCGAGAGCTATATGCTTGCTCATCAGGGCTCTGACAGCTCCATCGTGACTTTTGTAATGTTGACCGTAGGAAGTCGACACATGGAACAAAAATGCCAGACAAAATAAGGACTTGAAAAGGTTTTTTTTCATGGCAATCAACTGGCAAAGGTAATGGAATCCTGCTTATTCATGGCGATCATTTTTCATCGGATTTCAACAATTCAATTTAGAATCTTTTTAAATTCTTTTTACTCCCGTTAAGCTTTTAGAATCAGAAAGGTTTGTCTTAAATTTGCTCGCCCTTAAAAAGGCATTTGCCTCAGTTTCAAGCCACATTAACTCCACAACACTATGAAAGGTAGCGTGTTAGCATCTAGGATCACACTCGTGCTTTTGCTCATCGCATCCCTTGTTTTCAATTCCACATCCGCATCCTTCGCCCAACCAGACGGCGAGGGGCTGTTCAAAGCCCAATGCGCCCAGTGTCACAGCACTGGTGACGACCGGGTTTTGGGGCCTGGATTAAAGGACATTGACAAGCGACGCACAGAGTCTTGGTTGATTCCATGGATCAAGAACTCGCAGGCTGTCATCAAATCGGGTGATGCTTACGCAGTAAAGATTTACAACGAGTACAACCAAACGGCCATGCCTTCGTTTGCGTTAACAGACGACGAGATCAAAGCCATTCTCGCTTATGTTAAGACAGAAGGTGAAAAAGCCCCTGCCGCTGCCCCTGCTGGCGGAGTTGCAGGCGAAGCTGCCGCAGAAGAGGGATTCCCTTGGG
>JBKCHO010000142.1:0-3430 GCA_046302815.1 Bacteroidota bacterium
CTGGTAACGGCTTTGATCCCTTCTCAAATGGCAACATTCCAGTTGTTGCACCGGGTGGTCTTTTCTCTGCTCGTCTTGGAAACTCCAACATTGGCGCTGAAGCTGAGCAATTGAGCTACTCCTTCAGTGTAGGTACCAACAACACACTCTTCATATACAGATATGCGGTTGTTTTCGAAGACCCGAATCATGATGCAGCTTCACAACCTCGCTTTGAAATCAGAGTGTTTGATGCCAATGGCGCTCCAATCAATTGTGGGACTTACAATGTTTTTTCATCAGGTGGCATACCTGGTTTTGTAACATACAATGATAACTTCGGCAATACCTACCACTATAAGGATTGGACAACGGTTGGTATAGATCTCTCAGCTTATGTG
Source organism: Bacteroidota bacterium (assembly GCA_046302815.1). Taxonomy (GTDB): domain Bacteria; phylum Bacteroidota; class Bacteroidia; order AKYH767-A; family OLB10; genus JALRAP01. The sequence continues at coordinate 381 of JBKCHO010000142.1, forward strand.
GGTCAAAATGTGACTATCGAGTTTTCTACGGGCGACTGCGCATATGGGGGGCATTTCGGCTACGCCTATCTAGATACCTATTGCAGTCCCCTTGTAATCTCCTCTGATTTTTGTCCAGGCAGCTTCACTACTAACATCAATGCTCCCGTTGGCTTTGTATCTTATCTCTGGAATACGGGGGAAACAACTCAATCCATTCAGGTAAATAACCCCACTGTTGGAGCTACTTACTCATGTGTTATGACATCCGTGGCTGGTTGTACCATCACTTTGTCGACTGTGCTACAAGAAACCATCATCGCATCAGGAATAGCCCAATCTTCATTGTGTCAAAACGCTGTTCAGTTTACAGATTCTTCTCAGGTATTGGTTGGCTCTCCAATCAACCAGTGGCTTTGGGATTTTGGCGATGGCAGTTCATCTACATTGCAGAATCCTACGCATAGCTATGCCACTCCAGGCTCCTATACGGTGTCTTTAATAGCTACCAATAGTGGTGGCTGTGCCGATACCACCACCACACAAGTTCAGGTCATACCACCTCCAACAGTTGATTTCACCATTGCACCAGCATGTCCAGGGGAAACATCTCAACTTATTGACCAATCAGCATCATCCAACGGAGGAATCATTGCATGGACTTGGGATTTTGGTGATGGAACCTCTGGTGATACGATTCAAAATCCCTTTCATGTATATGATCTGCCAGGGTCTTACAATGCTTCGCTGATTGTTACAGATAGTGCAGGGTGCTCTGATACATTGGTGCAGTCTATTCAACCGCTGCCTGGACCTTTAGCGGGTTTTACCGCAATTTCCAATTGTCAGGATAATCTAATCAGTTTTACTGATACTACCTTGGCGAGCGGAACTAATGTTGTTGATTGGATCTGGGATTTTGGAGATTCTAGCCCGGTTGTTACCGGAACAGGTACTCCAACTCACTCGTACGCAAATCCAGGCGCTTACAATGTGACTCTTATTGTAACAACCGCTAATGGTTGTATTGATACCATCATTCAACCTATTTCGGTGCTTTCTAGTTTGTTGCCCGATTTCCAATCTGATACCCTATGTTCAGGCAACTTGGCTTCATTTCAAAGTTTGTCATCCATAGCCAATGGAGTCATACAATCCTACCTGTGGAATTTCAATGACAATACACCCGTGCAAAATGGGATGAATGTTAATCATATTTTCCAAAATCCTGGTGTTTATGATGTGGTTCACACCATAGTGGCCAGCAACGGATGCAGAGATTCTATAACCCGTCAAATCATTATACTTGAAAGTCCTCAGGCGGTTGTTGGTTTTTCAGAGGTATGTCCGGGTTCAATAACCGTTTTCAATAGTCCTTCGGTTCAAGGAGATGCTCCAATCGCAACCTATGGTTGGAATTTCGGAGATGGATCTCCTGATACATTAGGATTTTCTATTTTTCATACTTACTATAATGCAGGCACCTATCTCGTCACACATTATGTAGTAGATCAAAACGGATGCTATGATACAGTTACGCAGAGTGTCAGCACATCACCAATCCCTGTTGCCAACTTTGTTGCACCCTTGAATTGCGCAGGCTTGCCTTCCGTTTTTACCAATGCTGCATCTGTATCTACTGGAGTTATCGTATCTAGTCAATGGTATTTTGGTGATCTGACCCCTGCTACAAATGATACCAATCCTGTTCACACCTATGCATCGCCAGGAGCTTATTTTGTTTCCCTGGTGGTAACCTCGGATAATGGTTGTCGCGATACGGTAATTAGAGAGGTTGTTGTGGCGGATCAGCCAGTGGCCATTGCAACAGCTATCAATAACTGTGTCTCGGATCCGATATTGATTTCTGCGCAGAGCTCTGTTGCTGTAAACGGACAGATCAATTTATATCAATGGGATTATGGAAATGGTTATTTCAATGGTTCATCTTCAACGATTGCCACTTATGCCTCGCCAGGCACCTACCCCATAAGCCTGATTGTTACTAATAGCGCAGGCTGCCAGGATACCACTACTGTTTTAGTTACAGCCTATGAAAACCCGGTTCCTGCATTTTCTGCTGATACGGTTTGTCAAGGCTTGTCCACTATGTTTTTGAATGCATCAAGTCTAGCATCGGGAGGCGCCATTAGTTATCTATGGAATTTTGGCGATGGGACTACCTCAAACTTGCCACAGCCAAATCATATTTATAGTAATGCAGGTTTGTTTCCAGTTTCATTGGTAGCTACTTCTGTGAACGGATGCTCAGATAGCGTTTCACAAAATGTACTGGTATATGGCAACCCCCTTCCTCAGATTGCCACTGTTCCCGAAGGCTGTGCTCCCTATCAGGTAACATTCAGCGACGCATCCATACCTTCATCCGCTCCAATCGTTTCGTGGAACTGGGGCTTTGGGTTTGCTCAAACGGGTACTGGCACAAATCCCACTGCGACATTCCCCAACAGCGGAATATTCCCGGTATACCTGGAAGTAACGGATGCGAACGGTTGCAAGGCGGATTCATTTTTCCAGGCCTGGGTTACGGTGAATTCCGTTCCGGTTGCACAATTCCAGACCGATACGGTTTGCGCTGGTTCTGTTGTCATATTGACCGACTCATCCACATCTCCTGGTGGAGCCATCACTGGTTGGAGCTGGCAGGAAGATGCTGGCGGTGTATGGCAACCGGGTGGTCCAATCTTCACGACAACCTATCCCTTGGCGGGTAGTTATCTGGTATCATTGATAGTTTCCGACATCAACGGATGTATAGACACAACCAGTGAAACGATTTTGGTGGAGCCCAATCCTATTGCATCCTTCGCAGCCGATACGGTATGCGAGGGCACGGCTACGCAATTCATCAACGGCTCTTCCATTACGCCCCAGACTTTGTTGTCGTATGAGTGGGATTTTGGTGACGGCAGCGCAATCTCACAGCTTTCGAATCCTATTCACACATACCCGGTGTCGGGAAGCTACACGACGGTCCTGTATGCCGAGTCGGGACTTGGTTGTCGCGACAGTACTGTGCTCACGGTGTTGGTCAATGGCAATCCCACTCC
>JBKCHO010000143.1:0-9750 GCA_046302815.1 Bacteroidota bacterium
CGGCACCCACTATGTTAGCAACAAATGTTGATTTGGTTTCAAATCAACGATTTTAAATTTCCTCAGCAACGCCTTGATCTATCCAGCCTTCGTTTCCGTTGGCTATTCTGATTTTTTTCCACCCTTCCATTTCATCGGTAACAACTACTTTGGTGCCTGCATGCAGCATGAAAAGGTTGGCTCCATCAGTATTGGGTGAGGCTTTTACATATACCGCATCCGAGAAAATGATAGCGCCCTTGTTATGGTTCAAATGGCTATTTTGATTCTCTGCCAACAACCAAAGCAAAACTCCAGCAAACAAGGTAGCAGCAAACCCGGCAAAGGCCCATTTTCGGATGATAAGCTTGGATGCAAAAAGGTATCCGGCAAATAGTGCCGCTGATAACCATATCAGAGTTACAGTCCAACCTGCCTTTGATGATAAGGCTCCACCATAAGCCAAATTACGAATCCACCTCTCATAAAACAACTCAGGAGCAGGGTCGATCTTGTCGATTGTGGATAGATAGGCGATACGCAAATTGTGTTCGATATCCGTATCATCAGGATCCAGCTTAGCAGCCCTTTCATAGTGTAAAATCGCTTGTGGTATTTGACCCGTTCGATAGTAAGCGTTTCCGCAATTGAACTCCAATTCAGCGGATTGATATCCGATTCGCAATAAGGAATCGTAGATGGAGAGCGCTGCAGCATAATTTTGTTCCTTGTACAATTTGCCGGCCTTGTCGAAGGATTGCTCTGGAGTGTTGGCAATGGCCATTCCTCCAAACAATAGCAATGCGAAAATGATTTTGATTCTATGAGGCCAATTCCTTTTCAGCATCGGTGATGAGTTTGATGGTTTGATCATAGATGAGCTTGGGTTCTGTCGAGGGCGATGCACCAGCAAATCGGGCGAACTCACATGTTTCCAATAGCAACTTAAATGAATCGGCTGTAGAGTCTGTAGCTCCGGCTTTTTTCAATTCAGCAACAACATGTTCATTGCTCAATTCGGAAACTGGAATTCGCAGCCTGTCTGATAAATAGGTCCAAATGGCTTTACCGGTTTCTTCATAAAACTTACCGTTTTCGCCTTGCATCATATTGCGCTCTGCCTCCTTCATCCGCTTTATGGCCATAGCATTGGCCCTTCGGCTCTTGTATCCCACAGCATCCGACTTCATTGCTATTTGCTTCCTTTTGGTAATTGCTAGTGCAATCATAGCGGTAATTGGAACCAGTGTAAGCAGATAAAAGTACCAGGTTCCGAAAAACCGCTGGTGGGCTTTTTCTATTTTACCGCTACTTGCCTTGATGTATTTGATATCTCTGCCTATGATTCTAAAATCGGATTTGCCTCCGCTGGATACAATCGGACTTGTATCACCCTTGCCTTTCTCGACCTCGAGCTTGATAGGTGGAGAAGATAAGGATACATAGGCCTCGGTCTCAGGGTTGAAGTATGCAAAATCTATTGGACCAAGCTGATAATTTCCGGGAACACGCGGAATCAATAAGTGCTCGAAGGTTCTTGTTCCCGTTGCACCTCTCGAACCAATTGATATCTGATCTCCCACTTTTGGGTCGTATGATTCAAATTCTTCTGGTATTGTTGAAAATGGCGATTCTATCAATTTCAAATTACCTCTTCCAGTGAGTTTGATTCTCAAATTAACGGCATCGTTGGTCTTTACCTTTTCACGATCGAGTAGAGTCTCCAATGAAAATTCGCCAACGGCCCCGTTGAAACCGGCAGGGGCACCTGAAGGTAGTTCCTTGACTGTGATTTTTACGGGATCGCTCTTGATGGCATAAGGAACATCCCTTACTCCGCCCGATCCAAAGAATGGGTCGCTGAAAAACGGATCATTGAAAATATCAAATGGGTTGTTTGACCTGTTTCGGTTTACACGGACACGCGCTACACACTCACCAGCCATTTGGTCAATCGTAAGGATACCGCTCTGCTGAGGATACAATACCACTTTCTTTATTTCTCCGACCTGATATGGAGTACCATTTACATTTTCGTTGTACAAAGTCATCTGCTTTGGCATTTCCATGTCTTGACTCCAAAATCCAGCGTAGGAGGGCATTTTCGAGATGGAATAATTTACAACTTGCACATTGGTGTATAGTTTAAAAGTGGCAACTACTGCTTCTCCCTTGTAGACGGATTTCTTGTCGACACTGACTCTGATGAATACACTTCCTGATGAAATGTTACCTTGGTTGTTTTGTTGCTGTCCACCTTGCGATTGACTTCCCGCAACCACATTAATTGTAATAGGATTGGATTGAATGATTTTACCGCCACTATTGACTGTTCCTGGTCCAATTTTGAAGGTTCCTGTTTTTTTTGCTTGCAAGATATATGAATAGGATACGGATTGTGAAAAAGATCCATTGACAATTTGCATGCTTGTTGATTGATTCGGTCCCGAGAGCACAAGGAATTCATTCATGGCCGGTGGAGTGAAAGTGTTTCCGCTCCCATTCAAAGTGAAGGTGATTTGGAATTGCTCACCAAGGGCAACCGGGTTCCGGTTAACGCTGGCGCTTAGGCTTTGAGCCGATGAAATCGTCGGATAGGCAAATGAATAAATCAAAAGCATGAAAGCTAATGCCATCGGACTTAAAGGCACACAAGCGAAACGGTTTAATATAAAACAATTCGATGCCATCTTACCACTGTTTGTCTGTTTTGATTCGTTCCCCATCGATCCTGTTCAACTTCTTTTGAAGATCCTTTTCATCATTTTGCAGAGCTTTCAGCATGCGCTCTGCCTCCTCCTTGCTTAGTTTACGGCCCGACTGCGGCTGTTTCTTTTGGTTGGGGTCTTTCTTTTGTTGGTCGTCTTTTTGTCGTTCACCAGAGGGATCCTTCGTATTGTCTTTGTCGTCTTTGCCTTCTTTCCCTTGCTGTTGTTGGTCTTTGTTTTTCTCCTGCTGCTTTTGATCCTGGTTTTGCTGATTCTCTTTTTGATCCTTGTTTTGATCTTTTTGATTTTTATTTTGCTGCTGCTGTTGCTGTGTCGCCAATTTCGATTGGGCATAGGCGAGATTGTACCTGGTGTCCTGGTCCTTCGGGTTCAATCTCAGCGACTGTTTGTAGGCATCCACAGCCTCTTGATACTTTTGCTGATTCATGTAGCTGTTTCCAAGGTTATGGAGATACTTCGATTGCTTCTGCGGGTCTTTGGTGAATTGACCTGATTCCTGATAAGATTTGGTCGCCTCTTCAAATTTATTTTGTTTATACTGCGAATTGCCAAGGTTGTAACTTCCTGAGAAAGCATTTTCTTTGTCCTTGCCATTGACAGATTGCCTATACTTGTTTTCTGCCTCTACGAATTTTCCCTCCTGATACATTTTATTCCCTTCCCTCAATGCGTTTCTTTCATTTTGACCCTCGCTTACCATGGCAATGGACATGGAAGCTATTAGTAGCAGGAACGATATAGCCAATTGGTGGGTTTTCATTTTTTTATTTCTGTTGCTCGCCAAAAAGTTTGATACTGCTCAGCAATCCCGTTTTGCGGTCGGTAATTATCATTTCCAATACTAGGAAAAATAATGCAGCGGCAAGGAACCACATGAATTGCTCATCATAAATGGTAAACATCTTAGATGAAAATTCCTTTTTCTCCATAGCATCAATTTCGCTTAATATGACCGACAGGGCATCTGCATTGGAACTTGCTCTAACATATTTTCCCTTACCGGCATCTGCAACTTGTTGCAATAAGGCATCATCCAGTCTGGAAACCACAGTTCCTCCGCTACCATCAGAAATGAAATTGCCTCTGCCATCAGGTACGGGAGACCCTTGTGGAGAGCCCATTCCGACAGTATGAACTACGAAACCCTTTGATGCGGCCTCCTTGGCTGTTTCAATGGCATCATCCTCATGATTTTCTCCATCGGTGATAACGATAATCGCAGTGGATTTTATGGATGAGTCACCTACTGTTTCCATACATTTTTCAATGGCTGCTCCAATAGCGGTTCCTTGCGATGGCACCATGCCTGTGTTGATGTTAGAGAGGAAAAGTTTGGCGGCACCATAATCTGTGGTTATGGGTAGTTGAACAAATGCCTGACCGGCAAAAACCACAAGTCCTATTCGGTCGCCTTGAAGTTTATCGATGATCCTATAAATAGACTGCACACTTCTTTCAAGTCGTGAAGGCTGGATATCTCTTGCATTCATCGAATTGGAAACATCCAATGCCACTACCACATCAACTCCCTTGCGCTTTACTTCCTCGAGTCCGGAACCTATCTGGGGACGAATTACAGCCGTAACCAACATGAGTACTGCAAGGGATCGAAGCACTAACTTCAAATAAGGTTTTTTGGTAGATGTTGCAGATGCTAGTCTCCCGTAAGTATTCCATTCAGCGAAAAGACGGATTTGCCTTTTATTTCTATAGGTCGCAAATGCGAACAATCCTACTACAACGGCAACCAGCGCGTAGAGGATTAAAAGTTCGGGATTTGCTATTCGAAACATTTTAGGCGGGTATTTTACGGAAAAAGGTGGATTTCAAAATGAATTCAAGCATGACAGCAATGAGTGCAGCAAGCGCAAATGGAAAAAACTCCTCTGAATAGCGCCTGAACTCGGTTACCTCTACTTTGGTCTTCTCAAGTTTGTCAATCTCATCATAGATTGCAGTTAATTTCTTATTGTCTGTCGCTCGGAAGTATTTTCCATCGGTTTTATTGGATATGTTCTTCAATACATTTTCATCTATTCTGACCTCCACATTTTGGTACTGTATTCCAAATGGAGTGCGGAATGGAAATGGAGCCGTTCCATTTCTTCCAACACCAATCGTGTAAACCCTGATTCCAAATGCCTGGGCGATATCACCAGCGGTTTCGGGTGCAACGGAACCTGCGTTGTTCTCTCCGTCCGTTAGCAGTACAATGACTTTGCTTTTGGTAGGGCTGTCTTTGATTCTGGATACAGCTGTAGCCAATCCTTCACCAATAGCGGTTCCATCTGCAACGATCCCGCTTTGAATTCCATCCATCAGATTCAAAAGAACCGAGTGGTCGCTTGTAAGCGGACATTGGGTGAAGCTTTCGCCTCCAAATACTACCAATCCAACCAAGTCGTTGCTTCTTCCTTTGATAAATTCCGTTGCTACCTTTTTAGCGGCTTCAATTCGATTTGGTTTGAGATCCTCCGCAAGCATACTGCCCGATACATCCAAAGCCAACACAATGCTGATGCCTTCTGATGTTACATTACTGCCCTGTGAACTGGATCTGGGTCTAGCCAAACCAATGATAATGCATGTCAATGCAAAATATCTCAAAAGTGATGGAAGCCAAACCAATCGGTATTTCCAAGACTTTGGAGCCCCTTGGAACATACTGATGTCGGAGTAGGGTATATGTGTGTTCTTTCTGGAAATGTATAATCGGTCGAATAAAACCAACGCCGGTATCAGCAAAAGCAGATACAACAAACCTGGATTGGCAAATTCCATCTGATCAATCATGACTGGCCGTTTGTTTCTGTTGAAGTTGGAATGGGAGCGTTGGAGTTTACAAACGACCTTGCCAAAGCCAAGCATCTTTGGTTTTCATCTCCCAGAGGAATACCTTTAGCGAACTTGACCAAATCGGCCATGTGCAAAATGTATCCGATGCCATCCGTTTTTCCGGTATTGGTGATGAAAGACAGACTCATAATTTCATCAGTAGTCATTTCCATAGCTCCGATATTCCATCGTTCCGAAATGAAGATTCGTAATATATCTGTTAATTCCGTGTGAAATGCTCTGTGTTTACCTTGTTGCCAAAGTCCTTTTCGTTCTAGCTCTTCCAAGGCATTTAAAGCCTTTATGTGGCTAGGAGTTACTGGAGCTATGTATTCTGGTTTTGATTTTGGTTTTCTGGATTTCAAATATTTAACAAGAAAAATAAAACCTGTGATGATACCAGCCATGAGCAAAATCCACGGCAAGTAATCCCAAATGGAAGAGGGTACTTCTTCAATGGGTTTGATGTCTTTGAAAGCTGCTGTGGTATCTACATCGAGTGTTTTTACTTGCAGCAATAACGGTTGACTTACTACGGTTTGTGTATCGACTTCTCCGGGCTTGATAGTTTTAAATTCAAAAGGCTTAATCACATGATATCCCGAATCAAATCCCGTAATTACGAATGATTGCGAAAGTGTTCGAATTCCTGATACATCTGATACGGTATCAATTTGGCCCCGTTTAACAATTTCCAAACTAGAGAAAGTGTCAGGCACGATAGGGAAAACAGTATTTGATCTGGATGCTCCTGTAAAGGTCAAACGGAAACTAATTTGATCACCAATTGAAATCACATTGGTGTCGAGCTTTGCATAAGCCGAGTCGATTTGGGCATAAGTACCCAAAGGCATAATGCACAGCAAGATCGAAGTAAATATCTGGTTTAATCGCCTCATGCCCTTTTGTCTCTTCGTTTGAACAAATGCAACAAAGGATTCACATAGCTTTCTCCAGTCATGATTCTGACATGGTCAACTCCGCTTCGATTCAACAACTCTGTGGTGGCTGATTCAATCTCTTTGGATCGGTTTTCAAATGCCATCCTGACTCGGCTGTCGGAAGTATCCACCAGCAGTTTCTCTCCAGATTCGGTATCGGCAAATTGAATAAGGCCTACATCAGGAAAAGAACGCTCTCTTTGATCTCCTATCCGAATGGCTACCAAGTCATGTTTCCTGGAAGCTACTTTTAGTGCCTCAGAATAGTCAGGTGACTTGAAATCGGAAATAAGAAAGGCAATACACCTTTTCTTGACCATGTTGCTGAAATATTTCAATCCAACACCTATGTCTGTGGATTTTCCCTCCGACTTGTATTCGAGCAGTTCCTTTATGATTCTAAGTATGTGGGACCTTCCTTTTTTTGGTGGAATGAATTTTTCCACCTTGTCGGAGAAAAGAATAACGCCGGTTTTATCATTGTTTTGAATCGCTGAAAAAGCCAAAACGGCGCACAACTCTGTGATAAGCTCTCGCTTGAATTGTCGTGTTGTGCCGAAATCTCCGGATCCGCTGATATCCACTAGTAACATCACGGTGAGTTCTCTTTCTTCCTCAAAAACCTTAACATAAGGATGATTGAACCTGGCGGTTACATTCCAATCGATGTTACGAATATCGTCGCCTGGGATATATTCCCTCACCTCGCTAAAAGCCATGCCCCGTCCCTTGAAGGCGCTGTGGTATTCTCCAGAGAATATCTGGTTCGATAGGCCTTTGGTCCTTATTTCAATAGCTCTTACCTGCTTTAATAAATCCAGCGTTTCCATTGAGGATATTGATTCTGGCGAAATATGAGGTCAGCTTGATAGTTTAAATATTGGAATTGGTTATAGAAAGTCATCAAGGGACTTCGACAGCATTGAGGATTTCACTTACGATCTGGTCTGTCGTAATATTTTCAGCCTCCGCTTCGTAAGTCAAACCTATGCGATGGCGGAGAATATCGTGGCATACCGCACGAATATCCTCTGGAATCACATAGCCTCTTCTTCGAATGAAAGCATAGGCCTTTGACGCAAGGGCTAGGTTGATGCTTGCCCTGGGCGATGCACCATATCCGATCATCCTTTTTAATTTGCCAAGGTTGGCTTCCTCGGGGTTCCTTGTGCAGAAAACAATATCCAAAATGTATTTTTCAATTTTCTCATCCATGTAAACTTCTCTTACCGTTTTTCGAGCTTTGAGAATCTCATTGGTAGTTACCACAGGTTGGATAGAAACGGATTCTTGGCTCAGGTTTTGGCGGATAATCGAACGCTCTTCCTCCTTACTTGGATAATCGATAACCACTTTCAACATGAATCTGTCCAACTGAGCCTCTGGAAGAGGATAGGTTCCTTCCTGCTCGACTGGATTTTGGGTGGCCAACACCAGGAAAGGCTCCTCCAAATGGAAAGTTTGGTCGCCGATGGTTACCTGTTTTTCCTGCATGGCTTCCAGCAAGGCGCTTTGCACTTTGGCAGGAGCACGGTTTATCTCATCAGCAAGAATGAAATTTGAGAAAATAGGGCCTTTTCGGACCGTAAATTCCTCCCTTTTTTGGTTGTATACCATGGTTCCCAGCAAGTCGGCTGGCAAAAGATCAGGCGTAAACTGAATCCGACTGAACTTGGAATGTATAGCTGTTGCAAGCGTTTTTATGGCTAGGGTCTTGGCCAAACCAGGCACACCTTCTAGCAGTAAATGTCCATTGGCCAGCAATCCAATCAAAAGACGGTCAGACATATGTCTTTGTCCTACAATGGCTTTACTCATCTCCATTTGCAGCAAATCCACAAAAGCACTCTCGTGCTGGATTCTTTCGTTGATTTCTCTAATGTCGGTCATAGGTCGGTTTTAAAAACGAAATGCAATTTTACTGAATAACCGATGAAAAAAATATGAAGCAGCATACCTAAAAAAGGTTCGAGTTAAAGGCGATGCAATGCTTAATTTCGCATTGTGAGCAGGTGGTTTATCAGATTGTCTTTCAAAGGTACCGCTTACGCGGGATGGCAGAAACAGGAAAATGCCAATACGGTTCAAAATGAATTGGAAAAGGCTCTAGCCGTTTTGTTGAGGCAACCGATAGCCACCACGGGTTGTGGTCGGACAGATACCGGGGTGCACGCCCGCGAGTTTTTTGTCCATTTCGATTGGCCTAGCCATGAATTTCCTCACTCCATTTCCACATTCGTTAAAAGTCTGAATGGCATTTTGCCTTTCGATATTGCTGTACAAGATATTTTTGAAGTCTCTGAGGAATCGCATGCCAGGTTCAGCGCTGTTTCTAGGACCTACGAATACCTAATCGCGCCCGTCAAAAGTCCTTTTATGCAGGGCTTGGCTAGTATCATCCACTCTGTACCCGATCCCGAAGTATTGAATACCTCCGTATCTGCATTGTTGGGACGGCATGATTTTACATCCTTTAGTAAACAAAACACCCAAGTAAAAACCAATTTTTGCCATGTGACTCATGCCAATTGGAGTCTCAGGGACGGACTCATGGTATTCACAATCACCAGCGATCGATTTTTACATGGTATGGTCAGAGCCATCGTTGGAACTTGTTTGCAAAGGTATTCTCATGATCAGTTAATTGATATCCTAAATGCAAAAGATCGGTCTGTAGCAGGTCCAGCGGCTCCTCCAGAGGGACTTTACCTCATACACATACAATATCCATTTTTGGATCATAAATTACACGAATCGGCATGAGCAAGATTACGGGTAGTGCTTTTGATTTTAGGATCCTTTCCGGAGTCTTCGCCTTTGTTAAGCCCTACAAGCGGACATTCGCACTGACGCTACTCCTAACCATGTTGATAGCTGCGATGAGCCCTTTGAGGCCGTGGCTCACCCAATTGACATTGGATACACATGTTGTAACCGGTGATGTTAATGGCTTGATCCAAATGGTTATGGTCATGATCATCGTTCTGATCGTACAATCACTGTTTCAATTTTTGTATGCCTATCAATCCAACTTACTTGGTCAATTAGTGGTCAGAGACATGCGGGTGAAGCTTCTAGGAAAGATGATTCGTTTTCCGGTTCCCTATTTTGACCGCACCTCAGTTGGCATTCCTGTAACTAGAACCATATCCGATAGGGAGACTGTGGCAGATATTTTTTCGGACGGACTGATAGTAATTCTTGGCGATTTGCTTCAATTGGCGGTTATAATAGGTTACATGTTCTATGTGGATGTGGAACTGACT
>JBKCHO010000144.1:0-6582 GCA_046302815.1 Bacteroidota bacterium
AGTCGATAACGAACACACGGTTTGGTGCGGATCCGAAGGTTCCGTAAGTGATACCACCTGCTTGGGCATTCAAGTCTTCCCATGCCAGCGCAATCACATTATTAGGAGCCGATGTATTGGGCAAAGATTGTCCAGAGCAGCAACCAGAACCTGGGGCTGCATCAAAACTCATGAAACCATTGGTGGAGATATATACATTACTATAGGTGTTGCCATAGAATGAAAAGTTGAATGGCATTGGAATGGCACCGCTTACAACATCATCCCCGGAAGGGCCTGCTGAACCTGTGATAGCCAGCGGAGCATAACTAATGGGTGAACCAACATAGGTGCCACCGGGCAATCCAGGAATCAACTGCGAAGTCAAGTTCACAGGTGTGCCAGGACAGGTCAATACGGTTGGAGACAAAGCCGATGTAGCAACCGGACCTCCGATAATGTTCACGGTTTCAGAGGCAGAGGCAGTACACAATCCGCTACCAATGGTAACCGTGTAGGTAGTGTTGGCAAGTGGAGATACCGTAATGGATTGGGTATTGGCAAGGTTACTCCAAGAATAAGGACCGGATACGGTTCCGCTGGCGGAAAGGGTTACCGATGCACCACGGCAGATGCTGGAGCCGGTGGATGTCAAGCTAACCGTTGGAGCGCTCACCACAATATTGAATGGATCCGAATAAGTAGGAGGAACACAACCTTGTCCGGTGAATTTCACACGCAAGAATGCATTCAACGGACCATTGGCAGTTAAGCTTTGATTGGCACTGGTAGCGTTGGTGATGGTCAACCAGTTGATGTTATCCGCAGAATATTCCCATTGTATTGCTCCAACATATCCGGCACCCACGGCAAAGTTCAAAGGGTTGTTGAAACCGGCAGGAGAACAGATACCAGTGGCAGGACCGCTGATATTGGTTGCAACAGGAACAATGGTTGGACCAGGGATGAAGTTCACCACATAGTCTTCAACCTCGCCATAGGAGTTCGCACCACAAGGAGTGATGTTGGCGCCACTGGTAGCATATTGGCTGCGTACACGCATACGGTGCTGACCAAGTGGTGAGCCACAGTTAAGAGCAATAGGGAAGGTAAAGGGAGCACCCAGCACATTCTGTTGGCCTGATCCTGGAATTGTTCCATTGGTGAAACCTACACGCTCACTGCTTGCGAACACGCCATCGTCGTTGGCATCAATCCAAACTGCATAACCTTGAGAATAGAAATCTGCTTGAACGGTGAAGTTGTAGGTGTATCCCTGCATTAAGTTGGCAGGGGTGAGTGATGTGTAATTGCTGTAGCCGGTAGTTCCACCGGGGCAAGCAGAGAAGGTGGTGTTGCTGAACAACACGGCTCCTGAAAGCTGGTCAGCAATCGATACACTACCGATTACATCAAAGTCGGTACAACCAAATGTGGATGGAGGAATACAGTAGCACAATGTGTTGCTTGCAGTGTAAGTTCTGGCTTGGCAACCATTGGGTGCAACACCTACTGGAGTGAGTTCCCAAGTGTGAGTTCCAGCCAGGGCTACAGTGTAAGTTGTAGCGGTGATGTTGGATGCATACAAGCTGCCATCAATGTACAAGTCCCATGCAGCATACGGAGCTTGAGCAGCCCATGAAAGTTCAACATTTTTACAGTTGCTCGAGAATCCGTTGGCTGGTGAGAAGTTCTTGGCTACAATGGTAGGATATACCGCAACATTACCTGCTGGGTCGGTGTTGCTTGGAGCAGCTGGAGTGATACCGAATGTAACATTTTCATAGGTGGCATCCAAAACATCGTTGCAACCGGTTACACCAGCAGCTACATCATAAACCAACCAGAAGAAGTTGTCACCTGGTAACAAATTCTGAGATCCGGTGAAGATGAATGTTCCGTTGGGGTTGGCTATCGAAGAGCCGTATTGGGTTGTGGTGGAGAAAGTGGCTCCATTCGCTCCGGTGTAATAGAGCTTGGCGTTAGTTATGAAACCGGTGTTGGTGGTTCCGTTTGTGGTGAAAGTAAGTGAGCTGGGGTTTAACGGATTTACAACACCAGCGGTGTTTACATTAACACGAAGAATTTGAACATTTCCGTAGCTGGCTGCAGCTGGAACCGTTTGCTGTTGTGCATTGGTGAAGTTGAATGTCATAGGAGCTGGAGCCTCGATACTAACGAGATAATCTTCCGTTTCTCCCCAAGTGTATGTGCCACAAGCGTTGACAGTGGACGACTCCACATTCACAACGCGCATGCGGGTTAATCCTACCAACGCATTTGCTGGGATGGCAACCGTGCCCGTGGCTGTGTGGTTACCCGAAGTGAGCGGACCATCCAACACCAATTCCGCAGCATCAAAAGAGCCACTTTGGTTGAAGTCGATCCACATGCGTGATTTGTTGCTGTATTGTCCACCACAACTGGTCATGGTAACCGATGCTGGGTAGGATGCGCCGAGCATGAGTGAAGGTGCGGTTACGGATGTAGTGAAGTTAGAGTATTGGGAGGCAATAGAACCTGGGCCGGGAGCCACAACACCGCATGAGGATGAATTATTCAATGTTCCAATAGACACATTTGAAATGTCTTCATCAGCTGTAGAGGTAGCATTGGATGCGCAGTAGCAGTTAAGAAATGGTGTTTGTGACACGCTAACCACATTGGAGTGCGCAGATTGACCACTGTTCGTACAAGTGGAAACCAACTTGTAGGAAGAAGCTACGGATTGAGTAACCGAAGCAGAGCTGGTGGTGGCTCCTGTGATATTGGACCATGTGGTACCACCGTTGGTAGAAACTTGCCATTGATAGGACATGCCACTGGCGGATGTGATTCCTGTGGCGGATAGACTGAATGGTGAACTTGCACATGCTGATCCTACGCTGGCCGATGCAGTTCCACCGTTGGGTGTACCTGAACAGGCGGCACCACCGGTCATGGTCAACTGAAGTTGAGCACGAGTGGTGGTATTGCTGCTGTTGGCTGTGGGAGGCGCAGCAGGGCTTGGATTGACAGCATCACTGTAATATAGGATACTGCGTGGTCCAGCAGCTGCTGTGGTGGTAAACGAACGCCATGCAGCGGTACAGCTGTAGCTAGGAGTATTTTCATCAACCGCTACTACCAGGTTTCCGCCGGTCCATGTAAAGGGAGTTGTAAGAGTCAAGGTCAACCAAGTTCCTGCAACTGGAGTAGGGATATTACCGTTGAAAACAGAAGTGAGGTTGGCAGTTGAGATCCAACCAGTGGTACCTGTGAAGTTGTTCAAGGCGGTGTTGCCTAAATAAACATTCCAGTTGTTCCATAATGCGAAGCTTGTACCTCCGCTATTGTAAAAGAACTTAACCTGGGTGATTTGGCCTCCAGGAATGGCTCCACCTGCGGTTAACTCAGCCGCAGTGTAAATCTGCTGGCTGTAGTTATACCCATAACAGGTGTAGATAGGGTAGAAGCTGGATGTGGTGGTGCCAGATCCGATTGTTACTGTTGTTTGTGCAGAAGCCAGGTTCAAAGAAAGAACCATCATCGCCAAACACAGCACCCACTTGGTAATCGCTTGTGTGATGTTGTTTGTTTGTTTCATTTTTTTGGTGGTTTTGATTTTTCTAATGCTGATTGGGGTTGATATAATGAACCTTTGAAACAAGTTACAAAGGCGATGGACAAGGGGTTATTTGGCAGGGGCCGCCTTGAATCCTGGGGTTTGGTTTTCCTCCAATTTGGCGTTCTGTTGATTATTGATAACATGTATTTTGGCTCGCTCAAACGAGTTGCCTTTACGGACTAGCTCGTCGATTTGTTTGAAAAGGTTGTTCAGAGCTATGGACTCCTGCTCCAGTAGTTTCAGGTCGGAGGCACTCATCTTTTCAACCTGGGTAAGGTCGTTTTGTATGTACCAAATATTAATGGCTCTCAGGATATCTTTGTCCTCGGGACTCAATTTGTAGAGTCTAAGTAAAGCACCATCCGTATTTTTTTCCAGGTAAACCTGAACGGGATCAGTTCCTGCGTCAGATACGCTGTTCTGGGCCGAGGCCTGCACAGAAAACAACATGATGACAATTGCAGTAGCCAGTTGTTGTAGTTTTCTGAATGTTTTGGATTTTTCCATAGTCTTTGGTAGTGAGTATTTTCTGTAATGAATTAAATGACCGAACCGTGCTGATTGTTCAAGCAAGGTATTTCCAATAGATATTGGGAAAGTTTGATTTTTGGTGAATGTTCAAAAATCAATGCTTAATGAACTGTTTGTTGGTGGTGAAACCATCATTGTGAACAACCAACAGATTATACAAACCTGAAGGCAGGCTGTTTAAGTCAATCGTTTGATAATTAGTTGTTTGGGTGGAGTTGTGGATGGTTTTTCCCGAGATGTCTGTGATTCGGATGAGCACCATTTCATCTATGGATCCGATATTAATTTGTTGTGATACAGGATTTTCGAACCAGATTCGACTTTCCTCAGTTTCTTGGTCATTCGATTGATCCATCCTGAAGCTGCCAGTTCCATCCATCGAACTGATTTCCACTTTTTCTTGTTGGTGATTGGCATGGGTTTCAGCAATGTCGCGAATCCAGTAAATGGTGGTGTTTACATTGTCCAAAGCGATTCCAACAGAACGCTTGGATTGGTTGGAGGTTCCTTCGATAGGAGCCACATTCTCAATACGGGCACCACCTCGCGAAGAGAAATTGAACTTTACCAACCATCCCGCATCGAAGTTGAAACCAGCCGCATTTGCAGCGATGGTGCCTGTCATATACACATTACGACCGACGGAAGAGGCCATTCCGGTGATGGTAGCAGGACCCAATGAAGTGTATGGAGATGCAGGTGTTGGTGAATATCCGGACCGGCGGATGAATAGTCCGGTGCTTGGGTTGATTTGCTCCAGATAAACAACACTACCTGATGACCAAGCGACATTCACGGTGTTCAAATCTGGATTGCCTACGAAAAAGGCCCCGTCGTTCAAGGTGAAGTTGATGAAGTTTTCCCAGAGTTTTTTTCCATTCACCGATGAGAATTTCATGGTTACGGCATCGAGACCGTGTTGAGCACTACCAACAGAGGAACCTGTGATATATACATTACCATCGGCACCAATGACGATGTGTTTGGCTATGTCATCGCCGGTAACGGTGCCGCAGTTGTCTAATTGCGACCAACGCAGTGCTCCTTGTGTTCCTGTTCCAGTTACCGAAGCCAGTGTGATTAACTTGGTAGATCCAGGTGTGATGGCTTGTCTGTATCCAGCCAAATAGATATTTGAAGAAGCATCCAAGGCCATGGATGAGAAGTAATCAGGGTTGATGGTGAAATTAAAGTAAACGGTTGTTGCGCTTCCCGCTGCTGAGGCACGGATTATGCGGTAGCGAATAGCTCCTCCGGTACCGATACTTTTTACAAGAGCATAGGCTGTACCGGCACTGTTTACTTTCATATCAACACCGTAGTCGCTGCTGGTTGGATTGAATGTGTACGTCCAAACCGAGGCCAGGTTGGCGGTGAATTTGGAGATATTGACATCATATGAAGTCGCAGAATCACTGGTGTTGTATCCCACATACACATTACCTGTGGCGTCCAATTCCAAACCGAATGCACTGGAACGGTCGAAACCCGAAATCGTATGTACTCCAACATCTATGATTTGTGAATTCAACAACGAACCGGAGGGTTCATATTGCAATAACACCGTATAGCTGTTTGTTTGTCCGTTAGATATACCACCCGGATCCAAGTCCGAGGTTACATCAGACAAAATGTAAATGAAGCCGTTACTAGGATTCACCACTATTTTACGACCCTCGTTGGAGTAACCGTTGCTGGTGGTGTTTTGATACTTATCGTTCCAATTGAATGTGAACGGTAATGGTTGGGTTTGTGCAACCGCTGTTGTTATTCCAAAAAGGCCGAATAGGAACGCCAGAATAGATGGGTATTTTTTTATCATGACAAGGTGGATTTAGTTTTCTTAATCGGGATGGGTTAATGGACTCGATTTTTAAAGATGTCTCTATAATTGTTGAAACACCATGGATCTTAGGCGAATCACAATCAATATTTGGTGAATGGTATTTTTTTGTGGGTGATTTTTGGAAAGAGTTGATTTCTAATTATTTCCAACCATCCAATTTAGTGAATTTTTATTCAAAACCAAACATAACCTTAACTTTTTTTAGATACAAGAGTACTTTACACGGTTATCATCATATTGTTCATAACTCATTCTTTAGCTTGTTATAATTCCTTGAAAATGAATATGTGTAATTAAGCCTCAACGGAAACGGTGTTGGAAAGTCGGATGGGCTGGTCCAAGGTCATTGGTCATTGGTTATTAGTCCAAGGTCATTAGTCATTGGTCATTGGTCAAGCGGAAAATGGATCGAGCGGATCGAGCAGATATACGCGGATTGCTTTCAGCAACGGATATACTTTGATTGTTTTTAGCAACGGATCAAAATTCGCGTTCCCGACAACTGATGAACACGGATTAAATCTTACATCATTGCTGAAGTCATCCGCGGTGGCTGAGTAAGCGTAGCGCATCGAAGCCAGCGAAACCAAATAAAAAAGGCTCTGCTTTCGCAGAGCCT
>JBKCHO010000145.1:0-68045 GCA_046302815.1 Bacteroidota bacterium
AAAATACCCTATAATAAACATTTGATATTCAGGCATTTAATTAAACGAGGTGAAAAAAATGTTGGGCAAAAAAAAACCGGTCTGATGTAGACCGGTTCGGAATTTTGATAAAAACTCTAGTTTGATAGAAGCTGTTTGAGCAATTGAGCTACCATTTTATTGTCCGCCCTTCCGGCAAATGCCTTAGACGCAACGGCCATTACTTTACCGGTATCTGCAGGACTGGATGCGCCAAGAGATTTCACCAAGCTTTCCAACTCAGATCTTACCTCCTGCTCAGAGAGCTGCTCTGGAAGATACTTTTCAATTACAGCAATTTCTTCCTGCTCGGTGCCGGCCAAATCCTGTCTGCCTTGCTGCAAGAAAATTTCAACAGACTCCTTTCTTTGCTTTACCAATTTTTGAAGGATCTTCAGTTCATCATCGGTGGTAAGTTGCGTTGATGTTCCACTGGTTTTAGCCAACAGTATAGCTGACTTCACAGCTCGTAGTGCTCGTAGTGCGGGCTCATTCTTAGATAGCATTGCCGCCTTTATTTCGGCATTTATTTTTTCCTCTAGTGTCATTGTTTATCAGTCTACCCTATCGTGTAAAAATGGATTGTTTGGTTTGATTTCTGGACGACCATCTGGCTCTCCCGTCAAACTTAGTCTTGATATCTCAACATTGGACGATGGATTATTGCTTTCGAATTGAACGCCGCGCCTTTTGTAAGCTGGCTCTCGTTCCATATCGCTTAGACCACCAGGTGTATTGTATCTCATATTTAATTCGCGGATTCTAGCAATGCGATCGAAGGCCTGTTTTCTAGCGTCCATTTCAGAAACCTCTGATGAGTTTTCATCGTCAGCAGTGGTTGATCCAAAATCCTCAGTTTGGTCTGTTGTCTCAATTTCTTGCGACGAAATATATACAAAAGGATTGCTCTCCTCAATTTGATCATTTCGTAATTCAAAAATAACCGGAGGATTATTTGATTGACTGGTTTCAGGATTTTCAGATTCTATTAGGTTCGATAGTTCTTGAATATCTCCCATAGCCATCTCGATATCGGTTTGCTCGCTGATTTCAACAGTTTCCGATTCATCCGAAACATCAAATGTCATTTCCAAGGAATGGACAATGGGAGATTCATCCAATGTAGTTGGTAATTCCATTTGAATAACAGAATCGACATTGGATATGGACTCCACTTCAATTTGAGAATCTTCGTCGGACGGCAATTCCATCTCAGTTTCTGAATCATCAATAGATAACAATTCCATTTCATATTCACTCATATCGATTTCAGGTACGATTTCCTGATCTGCCGATACAGCAGTAGCCAAGGGAGTGGGTTCCAATATTTCCTTATCAATTGACTTCTCTTCTTCAAAAAGATTATGAACTACCATTTCGTCATGTGACACTGGTTTTTCTGAAACATTAAAAACTGGAGCTGAGGCAACTGGCTCTGCTATTATATGAGTGTCAACACTAGTGGGCACGGAAGTGCTTATCAATTCGCCAGAGATATCATATTTTGTTACAGGCTCTACGGTTGAAATGACTGAATCGAGCTGATCTCTGGTTTTAAATCCGGTAGCAATTACGGTAACATTGATTTTTTCTCCTAAGGCCTCATCCACTCCAACACCCATAATTACCTCCGCCGTATGACCTGCTTTCACTTGAATATGGTCTGTTATCTCGGTCATTTCATCCATGGTGATTTCCGAATCGCCAGATGTGATATTCAACAAAATATACCTGGCCCCCTCAATGGAGTTGTCGTTCAACAGAGGAGAATGCAATGCCTTTTCGACTGCAGCAACCGCTCTGTTTTCACCTTCAGCATAGGCAGAGCCCATGATGGCTACACCACTGCCTTTCATTACAGTTTGAATGTCTGCGAAGTCAACATTGATGTGTAGAGTAGTTGTAATGATCTCGGCAATGGATTTGGCTGCAACCGCCAAAATATCGTCAGCGTGGCCAAAAGCTTGGCGCAACTTCAAATCACCATGGATTTCGCGAAGCTTGTCATTGCAAATCACCAATAGGGTATCCACATTGTTTCGCATTTCCTCTACGCCCGCATCTGCTTGTGCTTTTCGTTTCTTCCCTTCAAAACCAAAAGGTATGGTAACAATTCCAACCGTTAGGATTCCCATTTCGCGAGCTATAGATGCAATGATTGGAGCTGCTCCGGTACCAGTTCCACCGCCCATGCCTGCCGTGATGAACACCATTCTGGTTCCATGGCGAAGGATTTCTTTGATCTCGTCAATATTCTCCAACGCGGCTTTCCTACCAACTTCGGGCATGGCTCCTGCACCTAAACCTTGTGTCAATCCCGGACCCAGTTGAATCTTTACCGGAACAGGACTCTTCTCAAGAGCCTGGTTGTCGGTATTGCAAATGATAAAATCGACACCTTTTATGCCGAGCTTAAACATATGGTTTACGGCATTGCTGCCTCCGCCACCCACGCCTATCACCTTGATGATGGATGGTCTTTCAGTTGGGATTTCAAATTGCATCATGTTTTTTGGGGGGTTATGGTTTAATATTTTTAATTAATATCAATGTTAAAGTTTTTCATCAATTATAGTTTCCGATCCTCGCCTTCATCCTTTATCATGTCCTTGCCCTTTTGGAAGAAAAAATCGAACCATGTTCCATGTCTTGGATTTTGTCCGCCCTTGATAACCGTTTCAGGCTGCTGCACAACATCACCAAAAGCCGATTTGCTGGATATTTTTTCATGCTCAGCGATTCCTTGAAGCACCAAGCCTACCGCAGTTGCGTACATCGGACTCTTCACTTCATCGAATCCTTTTGCAAGGTGTTCATTCGGGTAACCGATTCTTGTATCCATACCGGTATGAAATTCCATCAATTGGGAAACATGTTTTAATTGTGATCCTCCTCCTGTGACCACAATCCCTGCGATCAATTTCTTTTCAAATCCAGAAGTTTTGATTTCATACGCAACGCACTCAATGATTTCCTCCATACGAGCCTGAATGATCTCCGCAAGTGTTTTCACAGATATCTCCTTGGGTTCTCTTCCTCTGAGTCCAGGAATGGAAACAATTTCATTGGCCTTCATTTGCTTTGCCAAAGCTGATCCAAATTTCACCTTCAAAAGTTCGGCCTGACTGCGGATGATAGAGCAACCCTCTTTGATATCTTCTGTGATGACATTACCACCGAAAGGTATCACTGCGGTATGGCGAATAATACCATCTTGGAAAATGGCGACATCGGTTGTGCCACCGCCAATATCGACCAACACCACACCAGCTTCCTTCTCCTCTTCCGTAAGAACAGCTTCAGCTGAAGCTAGTGGCTCAAGTATCAAGTTGACAGCGGTCAATCCAGATTTTGAAACACATTTTTTAATGTTACTGGCCGCTGTAATCAATCCTGTAATGATATGGCAGTTAGCCTCCAGTCTGATACCTGACATGCCAACGGGTTCCTTTATACCTTGTTCATTATCGATGATGTACTCTTGTGGAATAACATGGATAATGGCTTGTCCGGGAGGTACAGCCAATCGATGCATATCTTGTACAATTGCATCAATGTCCTCATTACTGATTTCCTCATTCACATTAGATCGGGTAATCATTCCACGATGCTGAAGACTCTTTATATGCTGTCCTGCAATTCCAACATAAACCTCTCCGATTTCCACATTTGCCTTGTTCTCGGCAATTTTAACTGCCTCCTTGATGGAATTTACGGTCTTGTCAATATTGGCAACGACTCCCCTCATCACTCCGAGAGACTCCGATTTTCCCATACCGAGAATCTCGATTTTCCCATTTTCATTTTTTCTGCCCACAATGGCGCAGATCTTGGTCGTTCCAATATCAAGTCCAACAATTATTGGTGAGTCATGCATGGCTTATATGTCTTTAGTTTTTGTTTCAGATTTCACGATTGGGTTTTTGGTACAAACGACTTGTCCCTTATATTTCAAATTAATGGTGGAGTAGGATTGCCAACCATTTCGCACAGCACCCTCCTTATAAAAAATCATCAAGTTGTTTAATTTCTCTTTTAAATTTTCAGATGAACCTAAAATAATTGTATGACTGCCCACTCTTGGAACCAGCTCCAAGTCAAAATTCGCATTGACATAAATTTGTTCTATTTGTGAATTCCAAAAATCATCTTTAATGATTAATTGGGCTACTTCATAAGCTTGTTTAAGTATAGGAGATGTGATGGTGTCGTTTGGCAATTGACTGGAAAAACGCAGGTTTTTCTGTTTAGGGCCATCGAAAATATATCCGGATACGACCGGAAATCTAGATGTAAACTCGGTTGTAGTTGGCATAAAGTCTCCGGACTCATCGACATAAAAATGCTCATTATCATAATTGATCACGCGAAGTACAGGGCTTCGTTGCCAAATGTCGATTCGGATGTGACCGTCGACTGTTGAGTAAACATTTGCTTCCACCACAAACGGATTGGACAAGCACTTTTTTTCCATTCTGACCATATCCAATGATGACATGGCTTTCCCAGATACTGATGCCGATTTTGACTTAAATAGCTCCTCGATATCCGACGATGTCACAAAGTCAAATCCAGTTGTATCCATTATATGAACCTTAAGCCCCTTGCAAACGACCTCATCCTGTGATTTTTCTGCAAAGCCAACAGCGAAAACCAAAGCAAAAGCCAGAAAACACCATCCTGTTCTTGATATGAATCTCTTGCTAATCTTGATCATACGCTTTGTGGGTTTAAATGGTTTTTATTGCGGACAGATTCGACAATGCCAACAACCAAGGCATCGATATCTCCAGCTCCCAATATCAAGACAACATCTGATTCAGATTGAGAAACATATTTGAAAAGCTGATCCTTTTGAAGCAACACCTTAGTATGTGCAGTTACCATATTCAAAATCATTTGCGAAGAAACGCCCGGTATTGGCAATTCCCTTGCAGGATAGATATCCAATAAAACCAAGGCATCCAATAAGGATAGGCTCTTGGCAAATCCTTCGGCAAAGTCCCTGGTTCTTGAATAAAGATGTGGCTGGAAAATACCAAGTATGTTTTTGTTGGGATATAACTCACGAACCGTATTAATTGCGGCAGTCAATTCTGTTGGATGATGGGCATAGTCATCGATTACAACTTTTCCATGCTCTCGCAATCTGTATTCGAACCTCCTATGTACGCCTTTGAAAGATGCCAACCCCACTCTGATATCATCTGGAGTCAATCCTTCTTTGAGACATACAATACATGCAACTAAAGCGTTTTCTACATTATGGCGTCCTGGACAATACAAAACCATATCCCTCATTTCAAGCCCTTGGCCAAGAATATCAAAAACATATGCCCCATTATCTATCCGTATGTTAGATACGCAGTAATCTCCCTGACCAAAAGCAGAATATGAATATGAATTGTTTGCCGTATGCTTCAAACCACTTCCCGCTTTGAAATACAACGACCCTCCAGGCTTAAGGCGGTTGGCAAATTCGGAGTAGCACTCCACCATGTTATCGTGATTGCCATAAATATCCAAATGATCCGGATCCAAGGATGTTACAACAGATACATCCGGGTTGAGCTGTAAAAAAGACTTATCATATTCATCAGCTTCAGCAACCATGACTTCATCAATGCCAGATGGAGAAACCAATAGGTTGGTTTGATAATTAGATGATATGCCACCTAAGAAAGCCGTCACATTCTTTCCCGAGTGCTTCAATATATGGGCTATGATGGTGGAGGTAGTAGTCTTTCCATGAGTTCCAGCAACCGCAATTGTCCTGGTTCCGGATGTTACTGCACCAAGTACTTCAGAACGCTTCCATAATCTGACTCCTTTGTCCTTCAAAAAATTCAATTCACAATGATCTTTAGGAATGGCTGGCGTATAAATCACAATGACATCATCATTTATAACATCTGATTGAAGCCAATTGGGCAGTGATGAAGGATTATCAAAATATGAAACCGATATACCCTCTTGCACCAACTCTTTGGTAAGTTGCGTTTCGGTCTTGTCATACCCCTTGACCTCAACACCCTTCCCATGGAAGTAACGGGCAAGTGCACTCATACCTATCCCCCCGATCCCGAGGAAGTATGCCTTGGCAATATGATCAAGTGTGTTGTTCACCCTTTATTTTGAATTCAATTTTTCCAATGCCATATCATAAACTTTGCGTGCAATTTTATCAGCAGCATCTGTTACTGCACCCTTCGACATATTTGTTGCCAATTCGTGCATCAAATCACGATTAGTTACCACCTCAATTGCTTTATCGACCAATTGCATAGCTGCATCTGAATCCTTGACCAGAATGGCAGCCTTTTTTGATACCATAGACAAACAGTTGTGTGTTTGATGATCTTCTGCGGCGGTGGGCAATGGCACCATGATTGCAGGCTTTCCCACAACACACAACTCAGAAACAGTGCTTGCGCCAGCCCTTGAAACCACCAAATCTGCAGCGGCATAAGCTAGATCCATTCGGGCTATGAAATCGAAGGCATGAATGCCATTGGTAGTTGAAGTTGCTTGTAAAGCCTCAGGATGAAATTGCTTACCACACTGCCAAAGCACTTGAATATTCGACTCCTTGAATTTGGCAAACCCTTTCATAATTGCGTGGTTAATGGATCGTGCGCCTTGACTTCCTCCAATCACCAATACTACGGGCTTATTATTTTCGAGTCCGAAAAAGCGAAATGCCTCTTCTCTTTTCCCTGCAATGTCAACCATTTCTTTTCGAACAGGGTTTCCTGTAAAAACCGTTTTATTAGATGGAAAATATTTTTCCATATTATCATAACCAGTACAAATCAACTGCGCCTTGCCGGCCAACAACTTGTTCGTAATACCCGGATACGAGTTCTGTTCTTGTATGACTGTAGAAATTCCCAACCTACTTGCAGCCCATAACAATGGCCCACTGGCATAGCCACCAACTCCAACTGCAACTTGCGGTTTAAATCTCTTAACGATACGAGCCGCTTTCAACAGACTTGCCATCAATTTGAATGGAAAAGCAAGATTCGACAGGCTCAAGCTGCGTTTGATGCCAGAAATATCCAAACCTACGATATCAAATCCTGCAGCAGGAACCTTTTCCATTTCCATCCGACCGTTTGCACCTACGAATAGCAACTTAATTTGAGGGTCGATTGACCTAAGCCCATTTGCAATAGCAATTGCCGGGAAAATATGTCCACCCGTTCCTCCGCCGCTAATGATTACTTTAACTTCAGCCTTCAACCCTTTGCAAACCTCCTTCCTCCTCAACATCTCTGCTGACGCTGAGTATTATTCCTATGGCTATACTGGTAAACCAAATGGATGTGCCACCCATACTTAGCAGGGGCAAAGGTTGTCCTGTGACCGGAAACAGTCCTACGGTCACTGCCATATTGATCATGGCTTGAAATGAAAGGCTGAAACCACAGCCAATTGCTGCGAAGGTGGCGAATGCTCGCGGTGAATTTCGGGCAATACGAACCGATCTAAAGAACAACACCAGATACAATATGACCACCAAAGCTCCTCCCATCAATCCGTATTCCTCTACGATTATTGCATAAATAAAGTCGGAGTATGGGTGTGGCAGAAAATTCCTTTGAGTACTGTTGCCAGGTCCTGCACCCAATAATCCTCCCTTGGCAATGGCTATGTTTGCTTGTTGCGATTGATAATTGTCCGATCCTCCGCCTTTTCCCGTATAGGTTTCCATACGCGCTACCCAAGTTGGTACCCTATTGTCCCATTTGAACAAAAGCGACATCCCAATAAAAAGACCCAAAAACACCACTCCGATAGCAATCAGCGTCATTATATATTTGAAGCTGATACGACCGACTATCATAAGAATAATACAAGTTGCGAAAAGAACAGCGGCTGTTGAGAAATTCGCAGGCAGAATCAAGCCGCAAGTCACTAAAACCGGGAGCATGATAGGAACAAAAGCCGACTTAAAGTCCTTAATGTTATCCTGTCGGATCGATAATGCTCTTGCGACAAATAAAATGAGCGCAAGCTTGGCCATATCCGAGGTCTGGAACGACATATTGATAATAGGTAATGTAAGCCATCTGCTAGCCTCATTCAGATTTGTTCCCAGAATTAAAGTCAGAAGCAGCAATGGTATTGCTATAGCAATGACAAAATTTGCAAACCGAGCATACAATGTGTATTTCAGAGAGTGTGCAAAATACATCAGTCCGAAACCGAAAAACAGAATAAAAATGTGTTTCAATAAATAATATTCCGTGTTGCCATCCTGATATTTATACGCAAGTGTTCCGGTTGAACTGTATACGGCCAAAATGGAAAAGACAGAAAGCAGCATGACCACTATCCAGATCACTCTGTCTCCCATGAAATATTTTTCCAGCCAGGAATTCATTCCTTTATCCTTTTGTTGTTAAAGCGCCTTAACAGCTGATTTGAACTGCCAACCCCTGTCCTCGTAATTTTTGAATAGGTCGAAGCTTGCACATGCCGGAGACAGTAATACTACATCTCCTTTGCGACCTTTTTCATAAGAGGCCTTAACCGCATCCGTAGCTGATTCGGTATCTGATATGTCAGTAACGATATCGCCGAAAGCCTCATGGATTTTTTTGTTGTCTTTTCCCATGCATACAATAGCCTTAACCTTTGATTGAACCAGCTCTCGTAATGTTTCGTAATCGTTTCCTTTATCAACTCCTCCTACAATCCAAATCACCGGCTTTTGCATGCATTCCAATGCATACCAAGCCGAGTTTACATTGGTAGCCTTCGAATCATTTATAAATTCGATGCCATGAACAGTCATCACATGCTCCAGTCGATGTTCCGCATTTTTAAAATCGGAAAAACTTTCCCTTACAACATCCTTGCGGATGTCTAGGATCCTGGCTGCAATTCCTGCTGCCATGGTGTTGTAGAGGTTGTGTTTCCCCTGAAGTGCTAGGTTGTAGATGGACATATCGGTGATTTGGTTTTTTGTGTTTATGATCAGGTTGTTATTATCGATGTATGCGGCCATTCCTTCGGATTCATGTATGGAAAAGGGATAGCTATGCGGAGTAATGGTTCTACTAGTGACTTCTTTTCTCAATAATGGATCATCAGCGCAATAAACAAATGCATCTTCTGGCCTTTGATTATTGATGATGCGGAATTTGGAATCAACATACTTGGACATGTCATAGTCATAACGATCCAAATGATCTGGAGTAATGTTGAGTAAAACGGAAATGTCGGCCCTGAATGAATGCATTCCATCGAGCTGAAAACTACTGAGCTCAATAACATAATGATCATGTTCAGCCTCGGCCACTTGCATGGCAAAACTTTTGCCAACATTGCCAGCTAGGCCTACATTCAAGCCAGCTTTCTGAAGGATATGGTAGGTTAATAGAGTTGTTGTGGTTTTGCCATTTGTTCCTGTGATACAAATCCTGTGTGCATCGGTGTATCTCCCGGCAAACTCTATTTCTGAAATAACTGGAACTCCGTTTTCCAAAAAACTCTTAACAACCGGAGCTTTATCTGGAATTCCCGGGCTTTTAATCACCTCAGTTGCATTTTGCATTCCATTATTGGAGTGTCCACCTTCTTCAAAAGGGATATTGCGCCTAATCAACTCATCCCTGAAAGTCTCCTTTATTTTTCCACTGTCGGACACCAACACCTCGAAGCCTTGCTTCAAAGCGAGCACAGCAGAACCTAATCCACTTTCTCCAGCACCCAGTATGACTATTTTGCCCGACATCTTAATTTACTTAGCGAAGCTTCAAGGTTACTATACTTAGAACCGCCAACATGATTCCAACAATCCAGAACCGAGTGACTATTTTGGATTCATGATATCCCAGTTTCTGATAATGATGGTGTAACGGGGACATTTTGAATATCCGCCTACCTTCACCGAATTTGCGTTTTGTGTATTTGAAATAGCTTACCTGCATCATCACCGAAAGATTTTCCACAAGGAAAATCCCACAAATCACAGGTATCATCAATTCCTTTCGTATGGCGATGGCAAATACAGCTATGATTCCGCCTAGAGCAAGACTGCCCGTGTCTCCCATAAATACTTGAGCAGGATATGCGTTGAACCACAGAAAGCCTACACATGCACCTACGAATGCGCTCATGAAGACCATCAACTCTCCTGTTTCCGGTATATACATGATGTTGAGATAATCTGAAAAAATGGTGTTGCCTGAAACATAGGCAAAGACCGCAAGGGTTACTCCGATGATAGCAGATGTACCCGTAGCCAAGCCATCAATCCCATCGGTAATGTTGGCACCGTTCGATACTGCGGTCACAATAAGAATTACAACAAGAATGAAAATAACCCATACATAGCGCCCACTTTCATCTCCAAACAAGGAGGATATCATCCGATAGTCGAATTCATTATCCTTGAAAAACGGAATGGTTGTTTTAGTCGACTTGGTATCAAAGTTTCCTGAGGCTTCAGATCGGTTTTCTGTGATTGAAACCGATACAACGACATTATCTTGTTTGACGCTGTTCTGACGAACCACCACATCATCATGAAAGTATAGCACAGAACCTACAATAAGTCCCAAGCCAACTTGTCCGATAATTTTAAATCGACCGGCTAATCCCTCTTTATCCTTTTTGAAAACCTTTATGTAATCATCCAAAAAGCCGATTACTCCAAGCCAAACGGTAGAAACAATCATCAAGATGACATAAATATTATCCAACCTAGCCAGTAAAAATGTTGGAATAAGAATGGCAGACAAGATGATTAAACCGCCCATAGTGGGTGTACCTTTTTTCTGCGCTTGTCCATCCAAACCCAGATCCCTGATAGTCTCACCCACCTGTTTCTTCAGAAGCAAACGAATGATAGGCTTTCCGAGGAAAAGGGTAATGAACAATGAAATGATGATAGCCATTGCCGCCCGGAAGGAAATAAATCGGAAAACTCCGGCTCCGGGTATATCCCAGACACGATCTAAATATTCAAAGAGATAATACAACATCAGCTTTCGAAAATCTTAAACGAGTCCACTAACACTTGTCTATCATCAAAAGGGTATTTGACTCCGTTTACCTCTTGATATTTTTCATGCCCCTTACCTGCAACGAGAATGATATCACCAGATGATGCCAAACTGCAAGCCAATCGAAGCGCCTCTTTTCTATCGGAAACAGCCACAGCTTTGCGGAAATTTGATGGAGCCACACCAGATCTTATCTCTTCTATAATTGTTTCTGGATTTTCCGAGCGTGGATTGTCTGATGTGAAAATCACCTTATCGCTAAGTTCAGTTGCAATACGACCCATTACCGGTCTCTTCGACTTATCCCTATCTCCTCCACATCCTACTACGGTAATGACGGTCTCATTGCCGGTGCGCAAATCTTTAATAGTATTGAGCACATTCATCAGGGCATCGGGCGTATGGGCATAATCCACTATGCCTGTTACATTGTTACTAGATATGACATAGTCGAAGCGACCCTCCACCGATTCCAAGTTGCTTAACGCGGTTAGAACCGATAACTTATCCTGTCCGAGCATCACAGCAACTGCATAAACAGCAGTTATATTATAGGCATTGAAGGATCCGATAAGGCGACAAAGCACCTCTTGGCCGTCTATTCCCAGCATCAAACCACCAAATGTGTTTTCAATGATCCTACACTTGAAATCTGCCATTCCCTTCAATCCATATGAACGGATTTTTGCTCTGCAATTCTGGACCATAACACCTCCGTTCCGATCATCCATATTGTAAAGAGCAAACGCTTCGGAGCCGAGCATATCGAAAAATCCTTTCTTAGCTCTGATATATTCATCAAATGTCTTGTGGTAATCCAAGTGGTCGTGTGTGATGTTGGTGAATACACCCCCAGCGAACTGTATGCCGGCAACCCTGTGCTGAACTACGGCATGCGAACTAACCTCCATGAAACAATACTCGCAACCGTCATCGACCATCATTGATAAAAGTCGGTTCAAACGGATTGGGTCAGGAGTAGTATGTGTTGAAGGAATTACCTGCTGATTGACTCGGTTCTCGACCGTCGATATCAGTCCGCAAGGAAAACCAAGTTCCATGAAAAGCCTGTACAGAAGTGTGACAGATGTTGTTTTGCCGTTTGTGCCAGTAACGCCGACCAACTTCAATTTAGATGATGGATCATCATAATAATTAGAAGCAATGTAGGCTAATGCAATAGAAGTATCAGCAACCTTGGCATAGGTGACTCCTTCCTCCAATCTTTCCGGCAAGCTTTCACAAACTACTGCCTTAGCGCCGGATTGGACCGCCTGATTAATAAACGAATGGCCATCAACACGAGTACCTCTAACCGCAACAAACAAATCTCCCGAAGAGACTTCATTAGAATTGAAAGTAACCGTATTAATGTCGATGGATGTGTCGCCCACCACCTCCAACAGTCCAGACTTATATAGTACTTCTTTAAGCTGCCTCATTCAACCAAGCTGTATCGTAATTTCTTTTCCTTTTTCCACTTTAGTTCCAGGTGAAATGGATTGGCGCAAGACCGAACCACGACCAGAAACCCTAATTTGTAATCCTGTCGATTCAAGAAGAAAAATAGCATCTCTCAATCCCATTCCTGTAACATCCGGAACAACTCCCACACCCGACTGCCTATCCTTAAGTTCGATTTTACTTTGGTTAGGTGTACAGTTGGACCATTCACCAACAGTCTCGGCTTTACTCAATGGTATACCCAATTTGGATAATGCAGCTGCGGTTGATTGCGTATTTCCACTTTTAACCATTGGCATATTCATGGCCAAGGGGCCAGTCGCATTCAAACTAGGATGTAGTTCAATGGAGGTGGAATAAACCTTATCGGCAATTTCCTTAAAAATCGGAGCAGCTACTTGTGATGCATAATAGAGATTGTTGTTAGGAGCATAAACCACAACAATGCAACTATACCTAGGATTATCTGCAGGGAAATAGCCTACAAACGATGCCTGATATCTCTTTTTGCCAACCTGATATCCGTCGGATTTAGATGCGATGACTGCCGTTCCAGTTTTACCAGCCACCTTATATTGCGCATGTTTTAATCTAGTAGCCGTTCCGTTTTCAACCACTCCTTCAAGCATGGCTCGTGCATTTTCCAGAGTTTGATCTGAAGCGATTTTCTCGCGCATAACTTGCGTAGTGAACTTTTGTGTGGCTACGCCCTTGTTTCGGATTTCCCGTACCAATAGTGGTTTCACCATCTTGCCGTTGTTAGCAACTGCATTGTAGAAAGTCAATATTTGCAAAGGCGTGAATTGCGACTCATATCCAATGGACAAATAGGGCAATGAAAGCTTTGACCATCTTTTAAATCCAGTGCTGTTGATGAACGGTGCACCCTCGCCTTTGATTTGCAAATCAAGTTTGTCTGTCAAACCAAATGACTTGATGCGATCAACAAAAGATTGCGGATTTTTCTGATAATGCCTGTTAACCATTTTCGAAATACCGACATTGGAACTTTGCTCGAACACTTCTTTCATGGTAATTTTTCCATAACCACCTTCCTTGGAATCCTTGAGTACCCTGTCGTAATACCTAATGATTCCGCCTTGCGTGTCAACAGAGTCGTCAGGAGAAATGTAACCGTCCTCCATAAGAGCCATCATTGTTGCCAGCTTGAATGTTGATCCTTGCTCCGTACTTTGACCGATGGCGAAATTGTAGGTCTCGCGGTACTTATCTTCTCCGACCCTTTCCAAATTGGCAATGGCGAGCACTGCTCCGGTTTGTACCTCCATCAATATGGCGCATCCTTTGTCTGCTTTGTGGTCATTGAGTTGGCGCTCGAGAGCACTTTCAGCCACATCCTGAAGATTCAGGTCAATGGTTGTGATGACATCCTGCCCATCTTGAGGCTCGATTTCATTTTCATCATTGAGCGGCTTCCATACATTGCCAGATATTTTCTGCATGAGCCTAACACCAGTGTTCCCCTTTAGATATTCATCAAAGGAGCCTTCGATGCCAACCGCGCCTACACCTTCGATCTTGTAGCCAATTGTTCGGTCAGCCAATACGGCAAAGGGCTTCACTCGTTTGTTCTTGACTTCTGCAATCAAGCCGCCCTTGTACCTTCCGGCTCGGAAAACGGGGAGCTTGTATAACTGTTGTTGTTGGGCATGTGAAACATTCTTCTTCAAAGGGTAGTACCTTTTACCAGGACCAGGCCTTCTCGCCTCTCTAAGCAATCTTTTATATTCACTTGCACTTCTATCACCAAGGATTCGGGATAGACCCAAAGACATGGAATCCAAACCCTCGTTGAACATCTCCTTGGTAATGGTTTCAACCTGTAAATCGAGATACAGGTCGTATGTAGGTACTGATGTCGCCAACAAACTACCGTCAGCTGAATATATGTTACCTCTGGAGGGTTCTATTTTGGTTGTTTTTGTAGTAAGGCTGTCCGCAATCGCTCTCAGCTCCTCACCTCGAACATTCTGGGTGTGCCATATTTTTCCAACTATGGAAATGCCAAAAAGGCACATAAGTCCAAAGAGGACATAGACCCTTAAGAGAATATCCTTTTTAGTTTCTCCCATAAGGTTGGTTCTTCTTGTTTGTTTGTACTAGATGCCATGACAATTTTCATCGGAGCTGTTTGCGATTCACGAATACCGAACGGTTCAGACATGCGAGCCACTTCAGACTGCTTGCTGGTAAACATCAAATCCGATTTGCCAGAAATATATTCGGTTCGAAGAGCTTTTAACTCCTTACCTGTCTTATCGATTTCTCTGATTACCCTTTCCGCCTCATAACTA
Organism: Bacteroidota bacterium; assembly: GCA_046302815.1. GTDB lineage: Bacteria > Bacteroidota > Bacteroidia > AKYH767-A > OLB10 > JALRAP01. The sequence goes on from JBKCHO010000145.1 coordinate 14,816, forward strand.
TTCGATATGTAAAGAATAGCCAATCCCATCAGGAAGAAAACGAAAGGCATAGCAGCTACAAGCCCTTCTTTTGAAAAAATGCCGAAAGCGTACATCAGCTTGATGAACCTGCTGTTTGAAGATCCACCCTCCCTACTTTGGGAAGTATGAACCTGTGAATTGTCGCTCCTCTTGACCCTGTTCATTTGTTCAAACTTTGATTGCGGCACGCAACCGGGCACTGCGTGACCTTGGATTGGTTTGTATCTCTTGTTGGCTTGGCGCGATGGCTTTTCGAGTTATGGGTTGGTAGACCAGGCCTATTCTGTTTCCGTACACATCCCTGTTATCTACACCATCTACATTACCTGTGTTGATCATGTTCTTCACCATCCTATCCTCCAACGAATGGTATGACATCACAACCAACCGACCTCTTGGAGCAAGAACCCTGGTCGACTGTTCAAGCAAAGCCCTTAGAGCTTCCATCTCTGCATTCACCTCAATTCTTAATGCTTGGAAAACCTGGGCAAGCCAAGTGTTTGCCTCTTTTGGGGGCATCAAAGGTTTGATGCAACGCATCAAATCGTGGGAATCATTGAACGGCGCCGATCGCCTTGTATTCACGATTGCTGCAGCGAGTGTTTTTGAATTGCGCACCTCTCCATAGTTTGAAAAAATTCGCACAAGGTCCTTTTCGGAGTAGGTATTAACTACTTCAAGGGCGGTGGCGTGCTCCCTGTTATCCATTCGCATATCAAGGTCATGGTCGAAGCGGATGGAGAACCCTCGTTCAGGCACATCGAACTGGTGCGATGACACTCCGAGATCGGCCAGGATTCCGCTGACGGGCAGCAATCCGATTTCACCGAGTCTTTTTTCCATCTGGCTGAAGTTGTCCCTTATGAGTGTGAATCTGCTATCATCAATGGCATTGGCAAGAGCGTCTTCATCCCTGTCGAATGCAACCAGTTTGTCTTCGGGTCCCAGCATAGCCAAAATAGCTTTGGAATGTCCGCCCCCTCCAAAAGTTGCATCCACATAAACCCCGCCTCTGTTGCAGTCCAGTGCTTCCAAGCACTCATGCAGCATTACGGGCACATGGTAAGACATCAGACCTCGTCGTTGTTGTCGTCGCCGAAAATTTCCTCTGCCAGGTTTGCATAACGCTCTGCATCATCGGATGTGGGAATTCGGAAACGGTCTTTGGACCAGATCTCGATCTTGCTGCCGTAGGTGGATATGACCACCTCCTTACCCAACCCGGCCCAATCCTGAAGATGTTTAGGAATGAGCATGCGACCGGTATTGTCAAGGATCAACTCGGTGGCACCATTTGCAAAAAACCTTTGGTATTCGCGAACCAGCTTTTTATTGGAGTTGAGTTTGTTTATGCGCTCCGATTCCTTGATCCACAAAGGGTAAGGAGTCATAGCAACACAATTCTCAAATCCGCGATTCAATACAAACCGATCCTGCATTTCCGTAGGAAGCTGGCGTCGAAGACCTATAGGAACCATTATCCGTCCCTTGTCGTCAACCTTTACTTCGAATTCGCCGATCAGTTGCATTTCGCTTGGTTGGTTTTTTGCTTTCTCAAAGTGCTGACCTACAGCTCACAGCCTTTGAGGTGGGTAAAGGTAGAAAAAGTATTTCCACTTTTTACCACTAAAAGCCCTTTTTGTTGATAATTTTTCTGGATGAGGGTAAAACAAATCAATCTTTGTCCAATCACAAAACCTTATACTAATTGATTTAACGGAAGTTTCATCAAAAATATTGCTTGGTTAATAGGGTGGTAGAAAGTGTGTAAATATTTAATAGCTGTTCAAAACCCAATTCCTTACTTTTGAATCCAAAGCAGAGCCTGGAAGATGGAAAGCCCTGAAAACAAAGTACTTATTGATATTGACAAGGTTTTTAAATCAAAAAACCCTAGGCTTTATGCGCTTTTACCTGGTTTATTTTTCAGTTGGCTGAAGAGAACTGTCCATCAAGATGAAATCAATGATTTTATTTTAAGAAATGGCCATCTATATGATTTCGAGTTTGTTAAGGCTATTTTGATGGAGTTTGGCGCTACCGTTGAAGTTCAAGGATTGGATCACATTCCAACATCTGGGGGATTTGTGGTGGCCGCCAACCATCCCTTGGGTGGATTGGATGCGATGGCTCTGCTAGGTAGCGTAGGCCAAAAGCGATCGGATGTCCGTTTCATCGTTAACGACATACTGCTCAAATTGGAGAATCTGAAGGGTCTTTTCATAGGTGTAAATAAGCATGGTCGTAATGATGCTCAAATACACAAAAGCCTCGATGAGCTCTATGCATCCGGAAGTGGCGTTTTGATTTTCCCAGCAGGCATGGTGTCCAGGAAAAAACAGGGAACAATCCGTGACCTGGAATGGAAAAAAAGCTTCATCATTAAATCCAAGAAAAACGGCATACCCGTTATTCCAGCATTCATTGATGGAGAGAACTCTCCGTTTTTTTACAATCTTTCTAATATCAGAACCAGCATAGGAATCAAAGCCAACATTGAAATGCTTTACCTACCTGACGAGATGTACAGGCAAAAGGGCAAAACCATTCGTATTATATTTGGCAAACCCGTACCAAGCACATCGCTCGAAAACCCATCCAATGAGAGAGAGTGGGCGGACAAAATCAAAAGCATGGTTTATGAATTGGAATCTAACCTCAAGCCTCAGAAGTAAGTTGCTATTTCATCACACCCAATGAAAGAACTCATAGCACCTATAGATCGGACACTATTGGAGAGCGAATTGAATGATTGGCTGTTCATCAGGGATACAAATAATGGATCAAACAAAATATTCATAGTCGACGCATACAATGCGCCTAACACGCTCAAAGAGATAGGAAGATTAAGAGAACTTACTTTCCGTAACGCTGGTGGAGGAACTGGGCTAGATTGTGATTTGGATGAATACGATACATCCGGAACCGTATATAGCCAATTGATTGTGTGGAATCCGATAGATCGGGAGATAATTGGCGGATACCGCTTCATCGAATGTGGTCGAGCCGACCGGAATCCAGATGGTGGAATACGCCTTGCCACTGCTGAGTTGTTTTCCTTCTCCGAGAAGTTCATCAATGAATACATGCCATACACCATTGAATTGGGAAGGTCGTTCGTACAGCCCCGATATCAACCATCAAGTGAGAACAGAAAAGGACTGTTCTCATTGGATAATCTCTGGGACGGATTAGGAGCCATCATCGTTGACTACCCTCACATCAAGTATTTCTTCGGGAAGGTTACCATGTACTCCCAATTTGATGGCATGGCTCGAGATTATATCCTTTCATTCATAAACCACCTTTTCCCTGACAACGAAAAACTGGCTAACCCATTACATCCTTTACCGGTGATAAACGACATGTCGGCATTCATGAGCGAAATCGATGGACTGCCTTACAAGGATGCTCATCGCATATTGAACGGGAAAGTGCGTGATAGGGGCGAAAACATTCCTCCACTTTTCAATTCATACATGAATCTCTCCTCCACCATGAAAACATTTGGGACCTCCAGAAACAACCATTTTGGAGATGTGGAAGAGACCGGTATCCTTGTGACCATTGCTGACATTTACGACTCTAAGAAGGATAGACACATCGTTTCTTATAAAAAGGCTCCTTAAGAAGCATGGCCGCACAATTGAAAGCCGAATTCATTTCCAGCGTTGCAGACTACAGGAAATGTCCGAATCATCCGAATTCGGAGTTTGCTTTCATTGGCAGATCCAATGTGGGTAAATCCTCTCTGATAAACATGTTAGCGGATTCAAAAGGTCTTGCCAAAACATCATCGACTCCGGGAAAAACACAAACGATAAATCATTTTATTTTTGAGGAATCGTGGTATTTGGTTGACCTTCCAGGTTACGGCTACGCAAAATCCTCCAAGTCGGAAAGAGAGAAATGGGATAAAATGGTGAAGGGCTACCTGCAAAACCGCGAGCAGCTTACATGCGTATTCGTTCTTGTAGATTCAAGGCTAGAGCCTCAAAAATCAGATTTGGAATTCATCAATAGCCTAGGAGAGTCGGGCATACCCTTGGCAATTGTCTTCACCAAATGTGACAAATTGACTAAAAACCAATTGCAATCGAATCTATCCAATTACAAAAACAAACTTTTAGGTTGGTGGGATGAACTTCCACCTACTTTCATCACATCGGCAGAGTCAAAAGCGGGGAAAGACGAGATGCTCGAATTCATCCACAAATTTTCTAAGTAGGCATGCCTTAACGGATCACATTAGTCATCTTGCCAAATCGTTCGGCAAAGGCTGTTATTTCCGCTGAAGCTTTCTCATCATTAGTTGAACGGCGATAGGTATCAGCCATGCTTCGGAAAGTTTCATAAAACAGATGTTGCATTTCCTCGACCATCATCTGCTTCGTCCACAAATCGATTCTCAAGGTGCATTTGTCTTTGGGATCCCATATGGATATAATCACCGAACTACACTCTTTCACCCCCTCGATTCCTGAATCATCCGCCTTCCATGTGATGCTCTCGGGCATCTTGCTATCATCCAAAGTGACACTGAAACTGATTTCTGATTTTTTCATAAAGCTGTTATGGTTTATAGGAAGAGCCCTCAAGTATTCCGAGAGCATCTTTATTGTCAATTAGCTCTTTCAAAGTACTATTATTATTATCCATGTATTCCCTAACAATCTTAAGTCCGATGTAAGAGGCTATTTTATCTGGGGCTTCGTCAGGGAACCCGGAAGTTTTTGGGGCCTGCACCAAAAATTTGGAGTACAACGACCTATCCGTACTGAAAAGCATTTTGTTTTCGATGAACAATGCCCAAATGCGCTCTTCGTTTTCTTCGCACCAGTTCAACTCATTTTCCGAATACCCTAACAAAAGCGAATCCTTGATATCCGGCAACATCATTTGTACATAATACAAGGATTTTCCTTGGTGAATCATTTGACTCAAAAAATCCTTGCCAGCCAACTCGCCCGGGTGTTCACTTTCATACCAGCCCAGTGCTGCAGACGGAACTACTTGCTCAGGTATCATTCTTTTGCGAAGATAGAGCGGGAACCTGAGCTCTTGGTAGAACCTAGAATCTGAGCCCAGGAACATATCCAAACCCAGACCCAGGATGTTGGAATCAGCGACTATAGCATAGTTGAAAAATGAATTCAAGGTTACAACCCTAGGAAAATCCTCTTGAGGAAAATGCTTGTGATAATTTAAAGAAAACTCGTTGACCTGTGAATGTATAGACTCCAAATCACCGAAAACGGAGTCGATTGCAGCATTTACACTTTTTACACACTACTGTCATTGACAAATTTTCGAAGAGCCTCTTGGATTTCCTCCTCCTCGCCTTTCTCGATTTGCAGAACACCGTGAGTATAATTTTCGAAAAAGACGCCATACCGCTTTGAAAGTATAGACAACGAATCGCCCTTTAAAGCCACAACTTGAAGATCCTGATCAAACCTCTCAATGACTATATCAGATTGAGAATCCGTTACATCTGAACCTGAACAACCAACGACAATGGTAGCACAGAGCATGAAGAACAAATTTCGAAATACTTTCAATGTGTTTTTTGAGTAAAATTGCATGACCAAAAGACAAATCTATGAATAAACGCAAAATCCTCTCGCTAGTTGTTATTTTATCCATGCCATTATTTATGGTTGCGCAAGAATCACAAAGCAAGTTTCACTTCGGCCTCAAGGCTTCTCCAGCATTCAGCTGGTTAAGGGTAGATGCAGAGGGTTTGGAAAAAGACGGAGGTCGTTTGGGCCTTTCCTATGGTCTTATGACCGAGTTTGCCATTTCTAAAAATTACTCCTTTTCCACAGGTTTGGAAATTGCTTACAGGGGAGGAAAGTACTCCACAAGTGACATGAATGGCAAGATTGCCGTTTTACAAAAACTGCAATATGTCGAAATTCCTATAGGTCTAAAATTAAAAACCAATGAAATTGGCTATATCACCTATTTCGGACATTTTGGTGCCTTGCCGGGTGTTTTAGTTCGTGCCAGATATGATGTGGATTACGAATCTGAGTTAAGTGGATCGGATGCCAATGATATAGGAAACCAATCCTACTTCTACGCAATAAACGCCCACCTTAATGTGGGAGCTGGAATTGAATATAACATCGGAGGAAGCACATCTTTGACTGCAGGAATATATTACAACAATGGACTCATGGATGTTTACAAGGGCCCAAAAGATTCCGATATCTCAGCCCAGCTTCGGACGGATGCTATTGTTTTGAATTTGGGAATTTTCTTCTAACCCCATATAGCCAATGAGAATAGCGCTTGCGCAGATCAATTGCCATATAGGCAACCTCAGCCTGAACGCCGATCTCATTGAAAAAAACCTTTCAAGAGCCAAGGAGAGTCGAGCCGATTTAGTCATATTTCCCGAATTAGCCATTTGCGGCTATCCGCCGATGGATTTATTGGAGTCGGAAGAGTTCATCACAAATTGTGAAAAAGCCATTGCCGACATCGCTTCCAGGTGCACTGGTATCACAGCCATTATCGGAGGACCATCAAGAAATCCCTCCTTGAAGGGTAAAAACCTATTTAATTCCGCTTTTGTTATTGCCGATGGAAAAATTACGGATGTCGTACATAAGACACTGTTACCAACCTACGATGTTTTCGACGAATACAGATATTTCGAACCCAATCGGGAATTCAAAACAATCAAGATCAATCAAACCAAAATTGCATTAACCATTTGCGAGGATATTTGGAATGAAGAGGATGACCCCATGTATGTTTTCTCGCCTTTGGAGAAGTTGAAGGATCAAGGATTCACCATGATCATCAATATTGCCGCCTCTCCATTTGATTACAATCATAGGGAAAAAAGAATTTCGATTCTTTCAAGGAACGCCATCAAGTACAATACTCCGTTGGTTTATGTGAACCACACAGGGGCTCAAAACGATTTAATTTTTGATGGAGGATCCATGGTGATGGAGTACAGTGGCGCGGTACTTAAAGAATTGCCATACTTTGAATCCGACCTGTCGTTTTTCGATTTAAATTTGCTAACATCATTTCCAGCAACCAAACCAAAAGAAAAATACGAACGAATTCGAAAGGCTTTGGTCTGTGGAATCCGCGACTATTTCCAAAAATGCGGCTTTAAAAATGCCACACTTGGCTTGTCTGGAGGAATAGATTCGGCTCTTGTGGCCGCACTTGCAACTGAAGCACTCGGACCCGAACATGTACACCCCGTGCTTATGCCATCCGCCTTTTCATCTGAACACTCCGTTAGCGATGCCATGGAGCTAGCTTCCAACCTTGGGTTGAATGCCACTACGATTCCAATAAATAAGATTTTCGACACCTTCATTGAAGAAACAAAAGCTTCTTTTAGAGATAAGCCATTTGATCTTACCGAGGAAAATATTCAGTCGCGGATAAGAGGAACCATCCTGATGGCACTAGCTAATAAGCATGGTTATGTACTGCTGAATACATCCAACAAAAGTGAACTTGCGGTTGGCTACGGTACATTATACGGAGACATGGCCGGAGGCATTTCCGTAATTGGCGATTTGTACAAGACTGAAGTTTATGAACTTTGCAACCACCTCAATTTGAAAAAACAAATCATTCCAAAGAACATAATAACGAAAGCACCATCGGCAGAACTTCGGCCCGGACAAAAAGACTCAGACTCCCTACCAGATTATGAAATACTGGATCGGTTGCTTTTCATGATTTTAGAACAAAAGCAGGGCCGTGAAGGATTATTGAAATACGGATTCGATAAATCGTTAGTGGAAAAAGTGATCCAACTGGTGAACAGAAGCGAGTTTAAAAGATTTCAATTTGCACCCATACTCCGGGTATCTACAAAAGCATTCGGATCAGGGAGACGAATGCCATTGGTTGCAAAGTACACATAAAAAAAGCCCCGCAAATTTGCGGGGCTTTTTTATACTTCCATTGAAGCTTACTGGATTTCCCAAACATCCCTTCCACGAAGCAACTTATCCAAGTCACCGGAACCTTTGGAGGAAACAACATTATCAATTTGTGTCTTCATGCCATCCTCGTAGCAGGGGCGATCTTCTACATAAAACACACCGAAAGGTCGCGGGAAATGATCTCCTCCCTTGCGGGGATTATCGAAGAAACGACTCAGCATGGCCGCCTTGACACGATCCGTTTCATCGTGTATCCACAGGTCATCAGCAGAATGATTTGCCATATCCACCACGACCGGTTTGAAACCATCTAGCTTAATTCCCTTCTCGCCATTTTGACCAAATACCAATGGTTTTCCGTGCTCAACAAACAAAGTCTCGATCTTTTTGGTCTCTTTGTCAGTGAAAATTTCAAACGCTCCATCATTGAATACATTACAGTTTTGGTAAATCTCAACGAATGAAGTCCCTTTATGTTTGTGAGAGCGACGAAGTATCTCCTTGAGATGTACTGGGTCGCGATCCATGGAACGCGATACGAATGTGGCATCAGCACCCAGAGCCAATGCAGCAGGATTGAAAGGATGGTCGACTGATCCGAAAGGAGTAGACTTTGTAACCTTTCCCTCTTCCGATGTAGGAGAGTACTGACCTTTTGTCAAACCATAAATTTCATTGTTGAAGACAAGCAGGTTCACATCGAAATTTCGGCGAAGCAGATGAATGAAATGGTTTCCTCCTATAGACATAGAATCTCCATCACCAGAAACGATCCATACACTGAGATCGGGTCGAGCGGCTTTCAATCCACTGGCAATTGCTGTTGCCCTACCATGGATAGAGTGCATACCGAAAGTCTCCATGTAATAAGGAAATCGCGAAGAGCAACCGATTCCAGATACGAAAACGATGTTTTCGCGAGGAATACCCAAATCGGGGATAACGGTTTGAACTTGTTTCAATATGGAATAATCTCCACATCCAGGACACCACCTTACATCCTGGTCGGTTACAAGATCCTTGGCGGTGAAGGCAGAAGATGAGGGATTCGTTGCTACTGTAGACATGACTTTGTCGTTATGAGTTGAACTGTTTTACGATGTTATTTTTCTGAAAGTACGATTTCGATTTTCTCCAAAATTTCACCTGCTGTGAAAGGCATACCCTGGATCTTATTATAGGGGATTGCAGGAATCATGAACTTATCGCGGATGATTTTAACAAGTTGGCCGTTATTCATCTCAGGAACCAGCACCTTGTCGTAACTGTACAAGATCTCACCCAGGTTCTTGGGGAATGGCTTCATATGGCGCAAATGAGCATGTGCCACTTCGTAACCTTTGGCGTGAGCATCAATCAATGCAGTCTTGATGGAACCGTATGTTGATCCCCAGCCGAGAACAAGCAACTTGCCTTTGGAAGGACCCGAGTCTATGGTTTGGTTAGGAATGTAATCAGCAATCTTCTCTACTTTGGCCTCACGCATGTGTACCATGAATTCATGGTTTTCGGGGTCATAGGAGATATTGCCTGTTTCATGCTGTTTCTCAATACCACCAATGCGATGCTCGAGCCCGGCTGTGCCTGGAATAGCCCAAGGACGGGAAAGTTTTTCATCGCGCTTGTAAGGCAGATACTTTTCACCGCCGTTTTTCTCTTTGGCAAATTCAACTTTAATGGGTTTCAAGTCTGCAGATTTTGGGAATCTCCATGGCTCAGCACCATTGGCTACATAGCCATCAGACAAGAACATTACTGGGGTCATGAATTCGACTGCTATGCGGCATGCTTCATAAACCGCATCGAAACAATCGGCTGGTGAACAAGCAGAGATTACAGGTATTGGAGCTTCGCCATTTCTTCCGTACATGGCTTGCATCAAATCAGACTGTTCTGTTTTGGTAGGAAGTCCTGTGGATGGCCCTCCACGCTGCACATTCACAATAACCAATGGAATTTCCAACATAACCGAAAGACCGATAGCTTCCCCTTTAAGGGCAATGCCCGGACCCGAAGATGTGGTGACACCCAAAGATCCACCGAACGCCGCACCGATTGTGGAGCATATTGCTGCAATTTCATCCTCGGCTTGAAAAGTCTTCACACCAAAAGTCTTGTATTTGGCTAACTCGTGAAGAATATCAGAGGCTGGTGTGATAGGGTAAGAACCCAAAAACAATTCCAAGCCTGATTTTTGAGAGGCGGCAATCAAGCCCATAGCAGTAGCTTGGTTACCCATGATATTGCGATACACGCCAGATTTCATCTTGGCAGGATTCACCACGAACCTTGGAGTAAGTGTTTCAGTTGTATCACCATAGTGATAACCCGCTTTCAAAATCTTGATGTTGGCATTAAGGATATCAGGTTTCTTAGAAAATTTCTCTTCGAGGAACTTAATACTGTTGTCGAGGGTGCGGTTATACATCCAATACAGAAAACCCAACACAAACATGTTCTTTGAACGATCTATCTCCTTGGTTCCAAGTCCAGAGTCATTCAATGCGGAACGGGTCATTTTTGTAACATCGATGCGAATGACCTTGTATGGCTCCAGAGAACCATTCTCCAAAGGATTGTCTTGTTCGGCGATGTTGGCAAGCCGAAGGTTTTTAGCATCAAACCCTTCGGTGTTTGCAATAACAATTCCACCCTTCTTCAACTGTTTTATATTGGCTTTAAGGGCGGCAGCGTTCATAACAACCAAAACATCGCAGCGATCACCGGGAGAATAAATGCTGGTGCTACCAAAGTGAAGCTGGTATCCAGATACTCCCGCCAAGGTGCCCTGAGGCGCCCTTATCTCGGCTGGAAAATCGGGGAATGTACTGATATCGTTACCAAATAACGCAGCGGTATTGGTGAATTGGGTTCCGGTTAACTGCATTCCGTCACCGGAGTCTCCGGCGAACTTGATAATGACCCTTTCCAGGGTATCTGATTGATGCGACATGACTTAATAAATGGTGGTTGAAATGCTACTTTATTTGCGGATGCAAAGTTACGGCAAAAATCAGAGGCTTCAGAACCCAAAAACCAATATTCTGGAATCTTTACCCCCTACAAAAGATGCGCACTTATCTATTTGGTATTCTGATTGTTATACAACTAATCCTGGGGTAAAGAAAAAACCAAATAGCATATTTTCAAACCCTCTGCCAAAAATCGTTTCTCATAGGTGGTTTTAATATTCAAAACGGGATTGGTTTCTAAAGTGCCATAAAGATCATTCGTAGACACCTGAATCGAAGCCTTTGCTGCCGCTGCACATTCGAGCGAATAATCGAACAACGGTGCCGAGTCTGTCTTCAAGTGAATTAGACCGCCTGGCTTTAATAATGTTCTGTACATTTCTAAAAACCTAGGACCTGTCATCCTACTTTTCTCCCTTGTTTTCTGTGGTTGAGGGTCGGGGAATGTTATCCAAATCTCACTTACTTCACCACGAGAAAATACAGAGGACAGATGCTGGATTTGCATCCGAAGGAAGGCTGCATTGCCAACATGTTCTTCATTAATGGTTTTTGCTCCTCTCCAAATTCGTGCACCTTTTCGGTCCACTCCGATGAAATTTTTTTCAGGAAACATCCTCGATAAACCAACGGTATATTCCCCTTTTCCGCAACCCAACTCCAATACGATGGGGTTCGCATTTCCAAATACCTCGCTGTTCCATTTGCCCTTGATTGGATAATCTCGATCCGCATAGGCGGAACCAGGTTGATATACCCTTTGCATTCCTTCCAGTTCGGCAAATCGTTGGAGTTTGTTTTTAGCCATTTCTTTAAAACTGTTGGACAAAATTACGCATTCGGTCAGGTGTCTACATAAAACTACCTTTGCAAAATGGCCAAGGCTTTGCAGACGGTACTGGTAGCCCCTTTGGATTGGGGGTTGGGACATGCAACAAGGTGCATTCCGGTTGTGGAGAAATTGATTGAAAAAGAGTGCACAGTTGTGTTGGGTGGGTCAGGCATAGGACTCAATTTGCTTCGGAGTAGATTCCCACAATTGGACTTTATGGAGCTGCCTTCATATAACATCACTTATCCCGAAACAGGTAGTATGCATTTCCATTTAATCAAAAAACTACCCTCCCTACTAAAAACCATAGATCGGGAAAAAAGAACTCTTGAAAAAGCGATTGATACCTTAGGGATAACACATGTGATTTCGGATAACAGATATGGATTGCATTCGAACAAGGCTCGTTGTGTATTGATGACACACCAAGTACACATTGCATCAGGCTTGAGCATCGGCCTAGCAGATCAACTGCTTTTCTTGCTGCATAAAATCTTTTTGCAAAAGTTCGATGTGATCTGGATTGTCGACTTCGGTGACAATGAAGGGCTGGCCGGAAAACTATCCTCCTCAAAAGGGTTGAAAATACCTTTTCTGTATACCGGAACATTGTCTAGATTCAAAATGCCCGAATTAAAATTTCGAAATGACACTGGTTTGAAATATGAGCACATCGCCTTGTTGTCAGGGCCGGAGCCACAAAGATCTTTATTTGAGAAAAAGTGCTTCGATTTCTTCCGTGCCTTAGACGGACCTTGTTTGATTGTTACCGGCAAAGGAAATTCGGTTAGAGAAAAAGTGGGAAGCATTGATGTTTGGAGCTCGATTCAAGATGACGAGTTGGTATCCATATTGAAAAGTGGAGCCTGTTTATATGGACGACCTGGATATTCTACACTTATGGATTTAGCCCGACTGGAACACGAAAAAGCTATTTTCATACCCACTCCAGGCCAAACCGAACAGGAGTATTTGGGCAAAAGGATAAGTGAAAATCATGGGTACACCATTATAAAGCAGAAGGATTTCCCTAATAGTGGCATGATTTGTTCAGGCAGTAAACTGCCTGAAATGCAAAATGGGCTGCTTGAAAGATGTATCCAAGGCTTATTGAGCGCATAAGTCAACTTTATGAACATTTTCTTCATTCGGCTTGTTTGTAGTATATTCGCATTGAAAACGGTTGGATAAGGGTAGCGCCTTATTCATTAAAAGGGAATCCGGTGTAAGTCCGGAACAGTCCCCGCTGCTGTGAGCCCGGAGTATGTTTCTCCCTCACCACGCCACTGTCGGTTTTTAGACGGGAAGGCAAGGGAGAACGGGCAAGTCAGAAGACCTGCCGATTTCGAATTGTTGCCGTCTTTCGGAGGAAAGGATAGGACGAAGCAAAAACGGAATCATCATTCCGTTCGTCCTCTTTTTCCGAAAGCACAAAGCTTACAACAGAGGATGGTTCGAATAACATACTTCGTTTTCTTTTTCTTACTTCACATTGGAGCATATGGCCAATTGGGAGATACACTACGATTACCTGCCGTAGAAATCGCCGCGGACCGCCCTTTTCTCTATTCAGTCGGCAACTCCGTGAGCACTATTGATTCAGTTATCATCGCCACCTCAACTGGAAACAATCTAGGAGAATTGTTGGCGCAACACTCATCTCTTTTCATAAAAACTTACGGGCCCGGTGGCTCATCCACACTTTCATCAAGAGGCACTGAAGCTCGACATACCTCAGTATTCTGGAACGGACTCAGCATCTCATCTCCTACACTTGGCTTGTCGGATTTGTCACTGATGCCAGTCTCCTTCTGCGATAAAATCGTTTTGGTACGAGGAGGATCCAGTGCAATCAACGGCTCTTCATCTATTGGTGGAAGCGTGCATCTTTTATCACAATCGCCAGATTTTACTTCAAAACAGCTCTACCAAGCATCCATTGAAACAGGAAGCTTCGGAACATTAAATGGATCTGCTACAGCTATTGTCGGCAACGGACTCGTGGAAAGTAGAACTCAATTGTTCTATGGAGCATCTAAAAACAATTTCAAATACATTAACAGGGCACAACGGGATCGTCCTACACAGGAATTGAAAAACAGCGCCACCTCCGGGTTCGGTCTGATGCAAGACATACGATTCCGAACTGGCGATGGACAATATGCTGGCATCAGCGCTTGGTATCAAACCGCGATTCGCGAGATCCCTCCATTGATGACTGACCCTTCAAGTGAAGCCATCCAACGCGATAGTTCACTACGATTGGTTGGAAATTATAGAGTAAACAAAGAAAAGTGGGGGCTTCATTTATCGGGAGGAATTTTTTTTGAAGATCAACGGTATGATGATCCGGAATTCAACATCCAAGGACACTATCCTGTTAAAACGGTTTTGGGTGAAGCGGAGTGGCGAAAAATCCTCAATGAGAAATTGAATATAAGTATAGGAGGATCCATGTCAAGCTCATCAGCTACATTCAAAGAATATGGGTCATCATCCATGCGAAGAGATTTGCTATCTGCTTTTGCCGGAGCGAAATACCAGCCTATTACAAGACTAAGAATTCAATTAAACATTCGACAGGAATTTCTTTACGGCGATAAGCCCATCCTCACTCCCCAAATGGGCATGGAATTGGATCTATTGAAAAGTTATCTGACATTACATGCCTCCGTTGGTCGAAATTATCACATCCCTTCGATGAATGATTTGTATTGGATACCTGGAGGAAATCCGGATTTGGAACCAGAGGACGCCATAAACATGGAACTAGGAATGGTAATAAGGCATCCTGCCATGGATCATTCTTCACTTGCTTTGAACACATTCACCACCACAACCGATAACTGGATTCGTTGGCAGCCTACCAGCAATGGAATTTATATGCCTGATAACCTTCGCAAAGTGGAAACCAAGGGTGGTGAAGCTATTCTAAATCATCGATTTGAACTTGGAAAATTTGATTTCAGAATCAGTGCTGAATATTCATATGTGATGTCCACCATGGTTGAGGCATATCATAAACACGAGGCACCACTCATTGGAAAACAATTGATGCATATCCCCAACCACAAAGCAGCTGCGGGAATATCCATAAAAAAAGGAAAAAGCACCGTTGTCATCAACCATGCCTATACGGGTTCACGATTCATTGATTCCGACAATAACGCTTGGCTCGATGGCTTCCTTTTAGCCGATGCTCGTTTTGAACATTGGTTTCATATCAACCGTTCTGCATTGGGTTTAAACATTGGCGTATTCAACTTTTGGGACTCCAAATATGAAATCATGCCATTCAGGCCAACACCTGGCAGGTGGATTACCGCCGGAGCCAAATTTAAATTCCACAAGTATCCAACATTGTAAAATCCCATCCCTATGAGAAAAATATTTTATGCTATTCCTTTGATTACAATCATTTCATTGACTTCATGTGACAAAAAAGAGGATAGCTTGCCTCCTTCCGATGATATAATTCAGTCGGTGAACACAAAAGGAATCTATGTGGTTAATGAGGGTGCATTTGGACAGGGGAACGGGGAGCTGTCGTTCATCAATCCCAACGACAATCAAGTTACAAACAATCTCTTCTCCACGATCAACAATTTTGCAGCGGGCGATGTAGCACAATCTTTTTCAATACATCAAGATAAAGGATACCTGATTTTAAATGTATCTCAAAAAATTGAAGTGTTGAAAATTCCGGGGGCAAACAGTTTGGCAACCATTAGTGGTTTTTCAGGACCTAGATATATGGTTGCGAATGGAAATACCGGATATGTTTCTGATTGGACCAGCAATACCATTAAAGTTATCGACTTAAACCAAAATGCGATTATCACATCCATACCAGTTGGAAAAGGCCCTGAACAAATGCTAATCATCGGAAACAAACTTTTTGTAACCAATTGTGGCGCATATGAAACAGATAGCACCATTAGCATAATTGATTTAGATACAAAAACTGTAATAAACACCATCACGGTCGGGGTCAATCCTAACAGTATCAAAAAGGACGACCATGGTCGGATTTGGATCCTATGTGGTGGCACAACAGGACCAGATTACATAGGAGGAACGACTGACGATATCGGAGGATCCTTATGGCGGATTGATGCGACAACCTTAACCATTGAGCTTGTATTGCCGATGATGCAATTCGACCACCCCTTGAAACTTCAAACCAATTCCTCAGGCAGCAAACTCTACTATTTAAATGGAATAGACGGATATTATGGTTCCATTTTTGTCATGGACGCAGACGATAATAGTCTGCCCTCAAACGCTTTTAATACAGGTAGTTTTTATGGGATAGGGGTGAATCCAAGGACAAACGACATTTGGGGGGCGGTAACTCCGAGTTTTACACAATCCGGCTATGTGGTGAATTACGACTTGAACGGCGTCCGAAAAGATTCGATGGCTGTTGGCATAGGACCGAACGGCTTCGCGTTTGATTAGTCCTTATTGAATTCGTGTAATGATTGTTGATGTAGTAATCACATTACTCTTGTTTCCGGCACGATCTTCCAAATACAGCTGATAAAAAATGGTGTCGTTGGGTCGAAGGATATTGTAATCCGTTACGATTTTTATGTCTCCTTTTAGCGACTTGTTATTTCCCCTGGGCTCTAAAAAGGGTATCCTGTAAGACAATGGAGCACCCAATGAAGCCTCTTCGAAAACGCCATTGTTTTTCTCAAACAAGGTTACAAAAACATCCCTCCTTAAGGCATCATCAGTGGGAGACCCAATATCTCCATCACCATCTGTAAATGAGAATGTGAGCAAAAGGGAATCAGCTCCAGATGATGCGGTAAACTTTTCCAATGTCTTGAAAGTTATTACCGGAGTAGCAGTGAATGTTTCATCATCAGTACATGATGTTGCGAACACAGAAAAAAGCACCAGAAGCAAAATAAAAGACGCGGTATTTGATTTCATATTGTAAATCTAATAAAAAACCATTGGTGTTGCTATCTTGGTGGCCCTAAACCCTAATCTGATGGCACTACTTTTAACAGTCAATGGGAACACTCCGAAATTTGGCAAGGATTGCTTTCTCGCCCCCAATTCAACAATTACAGGCGAAGTTTATATGGGTAACGAATGTTCTGTATGGTTCAACGCTGTTATACGCGGTGATGTGAACTCCATCCATATAGGAGATAGAGTCAACATACAAGATCAAGCTGTTATCCATTGTACATACCTAAAAGCCAAAACTGTAATCGGTAATGATGTCTCCATAGGCCATTCCGCCATAGTTCATGGCTGCACGCTTGAAGATCATGTACTCATAGGCATGGGAGCCATCATCATGGACCATGCAGTAATCGGCGAAGGAGCCATGATTGCAGCTGGAGCGGTGGTCTTGGAAAACACGGTTGTAGAATCGGGTAGCATTTGGGCTGGTGTTCCAGCAAAAAAAGTGAAACAGATGACACCAGAACACTTTAAGGAACTTAACGGCCGTATTGCCAGAAACTACCTTATGTACTCGAAGTGGTATTCAGGTGAATAACATTTAAAAACTATCTCCACAAATTTTGTAATTCCAACCTGACTTTCCCCTTAAAGAAAATCTTGGTGCTTTTTTCAAAAGAGGCTGTCAAATCAGAGACGAAAAATCGATGTGATCCCGCTTTTTTTCTAGTTGAAAGAAGTTTTCGTAGTCTAAGAGTCTCCTTAAGCTGTTTGGCAACAATTTCGGCTGAGTCAACAATAAGGATATCTCGATGATAATATTCGCCGATCTCCTTTCTTATCAAAGGATAATGCGTACAAGCCAAAATCAATACATCTATCTTTTTCAGCTTAGGCCTTGATAGGTAACTATTGATTATTGTTCGACTTATATTGTTATTGAAAAAACCCTCCTCTATCATTGGTGCGAGCAGTGGAGTAGCCAGTGATGAAACCTTCAAATTGGGATTTCTAGAGTGGATGCCTTGTGCGTAAGCATTGGAACGGATGGTAGCTCGTGTACCTATGACTCCAACTTCATGGATTTTTTTTAATGAGGCTATTTTCTGTACTACGGGGTTAATCACATCCATAACCACAATTTTATTGCCCGCATGTTTCTTAACGGTATCATAAGCTACTGAAGATGCCGAATTGCAAGCGATGACCACGGCTTTACAACCACTTAGCAACAAAAAGTCGGTTATTTTTTGAGCATACCCTCTAATGGCCTCAGGAGATTTTTCGCCGTATGGCATATGTGCTGTGTCTCCAAAGTACACAATAGACTCAGAAGGCATCAGTGAATGGATCGCATGAGCTACAGTCAAACCTCCGATTCCTGAGTCGAAAATACCAATGGGAGCATTTCTGCTCTCCTTTACAGAATGATTCGATTGACCTTTGGTCATGTCTCTATCAACTATGAAAACCGCCCCGGAGAAAGGATTTTAAAATGGTCCTTAAACGGGGCGGCGAAATTGTTTATGTTTTGATATTATTTCAAGCCTAGCTTGGCTTTGACCATCGGCATAATGTCATCAGACTCCTGAGCATAAATTACAGAACCACGGCTCATATCGAAAATATATCCATAGCCCTTTTCCTTTGCAATGGACTTGATGGCATCCTCCACTTTTTTTGAAATAGGGGCCAACAGTTCCTGTTCTTTCTTTTGAACCGATGTCTCTGCATCCTCTTGGAACTGACGGATTCTCTGCTCTAAATCTTCTACTTCCTTGGCCTTTGTTTGTTTGACTGGCTCCGCCATAGTGGCTTCGTTAGCCTTGAAATCGGCGACTTTTGCCTGGTATTCCGTGTACATGGTTTTTAATTGCGACTCCAGGCTTGCACTGAATTTCTGCAGTGAGGAATCTGCCGTTTTCATCTCAGGAAGCATTAAAACCAATTGACGGGTATCTATGTGACCGAATTTGGCATGACTTTGTGCATTCGAAAAACCTGTTGACAGGAAAACAATGCAGGAAACGATAAGGGTGAATCTTTTCATGGAGTTTAAAATAAATATTGGTTTTAGATAAATTGAAATGGCTATCACTTTGGCTTGATGTCGGAGCTACCTCCACCTGAAGGCACTTCACGAGGTGTTGTACCTCCTCCAGTTGTCCCTCCAGATTTTCCACCTCCTGAAGAACCTCCATCTCCTTTGTCACCCGATTTATATCCCATTGCATTGAGGATATCATCGCTTTTGTCAAACTTAGGATTGGCGAAAAGCATTATCAAGTCACTGGACTTGTCGAATACTGCAGCATAGCTTTGTTCTGCGGCCATTTTTTTTACTGCGTTAAAAATCTTGTCTTGAATAGGCTTAACAAGCTCCTGCTTCTTCTTAAACAACTCTCCTTCGTACCCAAACTTCTGCTTTTGAAACTCCTTGGCTTCTTTTTCCTTAGCAACTATTTCATTCTCACGCTTGCGTTTCATTTCATCCGTAAGAAGAATCTGTTCCGCCTGAAAATCCTTATAAAGCTTATCGATGAAAGCATACTTGGTCTCTACATCCTTTTGCCAACTAACAGACAGTTGATCCAATTGCTGCTGAGCAGATTTGTATTCAGGAATATTATCCAAGATATATTGGGTATCAACATAACACCATTTCTGTGCAAGTGCTTCCACCGAGGACAAGATGGTCGATAGCACCAGAATTGCGATTAACTTCTTCATAACGAGTGGTTTTAATACTGTTGCAAATGTACGATTTTTTCAGAACTGCTGACCGATAGTGAAGTGGAACTCCCCTCCATTCCTGCCGGAAAGACCGGGAACATTATCGAAGCCGTAACCCCAATCAAGTCCTAGCAAACCGAACATGGGAAGGAATATCCTAACACCTGTTCCCGCAGCCCTTTTAATGTCAAAGGGATTGAACTCCCGGAACCTGCCAAACGCATTACCTGCCTCGAGGAAACCCATCACATAAATGGTGGCAGATGGGTTCAGGGATAGCGGATAGCGCAGTTCCATTGTGTACTTATCATAAATTGTGCCACCTCCTCTTGGATTAAGGGAATTGTTAGGATATCCCCTTTGAGCAATAATCTCTCTTCCATCTAAAGAAAAGCCTGAAAGTCCGTCACCACCCAAATAAAACCGTTCAAAAGGAGATTGTCCGATACCTTTGTCATAATACCCCAGGAAACCATAACTTGCTTTCACATGAAGAACCAACTTGTTCCAAGCCAAGGGTGTAAACCAAGCAGCATTGAACTTCCATTTATGATACTCGATAAACTTGTATTTTTCCTGATCGGTCAAAGTTGCGTAGTCTTTGCTGCTGAACAAAGAGTATGGAGGTGTGAGCTGGAGCGTAAGTGAGAACTGGGATCCGGTGCGTGGATAAATGGGTGCATCAACCGAGTTTCGTGATAGGGTTTCTTGGAAATTGATATTATTTGCATATCCATCGCTAAATAGAAAAGCTGATGAATACCTTAACAGCTCATAGTATTGATAATTTATTTCATGATAAACGCTGAAATAATCATCGGGGATCCGTAGCCTTTGCCCCAATCCCACGGAGACGCCATTGATGGATATAGATTGTCTCGATTCATTGGACTTGGGCAAGCCATTGGATTGAATCGAACGATAGGTAGAAACCGTAAGGGAATTAGGCTTTTTTCCTCCCAGCCAAGGCTCGGTAAAAGAGGCACTGTAAGATTGATAAAATCTCCCACTGGTTTGCGCACGAAGTGATAGTTTTTGGCCATCTCCGGAAGGCAGTGGCGTCCAGGCGCCTTTTTTAAAAAAGTTAGCAGCAGAGAAGTTGTTGAAAGATACGCCAAGGGTTCCAACTACTTGGCCTGCACCCCAACCACCAGATAACTCGATTTGATCCGAAGGGCGCTCTTCCACCACATACTCAATATCGACTGTCCCCTCCTGAGGATTAGGTTTAGGATTGACGCCAAGCTTTTCCTGATCGAAATATCCCAATTGGGCAAGTTCCCTTTGGGTTCTGATAATGTCAGCCCTGGAAAACAACTGACCCGGCTGTGTGCGGATCTCACGCATGACTACCTTGTCATTTGTTTTTGTGTTTCCTACAACCGTGATTTTATTTACGACAGCTTGTTTCCCCTCGTAAATACGCATTTCATAATCTATTGAATCCCCTACAACAGCTATTTCAACAGGTGTTACTTGAAAAAACAAATAGCCGTTGTCCATGTATAGTGCTGTGATATCCCTGCCAGCTTGGCTTCCAAAAAGACCCTCATCAAGTTTCTTTTGGTTGAAGATTTCGCCTTTTTGAATATTTAGAGTCTTTTCTAAATCGGATGCGGCGTATTTGGTGTTACCTAACCAAGTGATATTCCTGAAATAGTATTTGGGGCCCTCTTTAACTCGAATGAGTACATTGACAGATTTCTCATTGTAGGCGTAAACTGAATCATAAGTGATTCTTGCATCCCTAAACCCCAACTTCCTATATTCGGCTTCAACAGCCTCTTTGTCTTTATCGAAATTGCTTTGCACAAACTTCGATGTAGAGAAAATCCTGTACACTTTTTTCTCCTTAGTTTCCTTCATTTTTCTCTTAAGCTTCTTCACTTCCGCCTGTTCTACACCTTCAAAAGTAATTTGGTTAACCTTGACCCTTTTTTTCTTATCCACGATAATGGTTAAGAGCTGGCTGTTGGGGATGTTAGGTTCATCCTTGAGATCAATTTTGACCTCCGTGTTATAAAAACCCTTGTCGATAAAGAAACCGGCAACTTCATTACGGGTGTTTTGAACCAGATCCTCCGTAACGATTTTTCCCGACACTAACTTAATTTTCTCACGAAGCTTGTCGGCCTCTGACTTTGAAACTCCTTCAAAAGAGAAGCGAGACAATCTAGGGCGCTCCTCCAATTGTATTTCAAGAAAAATGTTGTTGCCTACGATTCGTGTAGCTACTATCTTTATATCAGACAAAAGACCCTGCTTCCAAAGATTTTCAATCGCTTTGGATATTTCAGTGCCAGGTACATTGACTCGATCCCCCACATTCAATCCCGACAAGGCAATCAGAACCTTTTCATCCAAAAATCGAACACCACTTACCGTGATTCCTGCAATTTCAAACTCTCTGGGAGAGGAGTAATCCACCTTGGATTCTGTACTATCGCCAATCACTGTCACTTGGGCCAATGTGGACAAAGGCAGTAAGATAAATGCCAGTAAAAGGTATGGAAAGTTCCTCGACATAGTTAAGTTATCAGTCAGATGTTTGCTCTTGGACCATTCCGTAGCGACGGTCTCTTTTTTGAAAATCCTCAATGGCCATGTAAAAATCCTCTTTTCTGAAATCGGGCCAAAGTTTTTCAGTGAAATAAAGCTCCGCATAGGCGATTTGCCATAACATGAAATTACTGATTCGGTGCTCACCACTAGTTCTAATCAGCAATTCGGGATCGGGACAAAACGATGTACAAAGAGCACTAGCAAAAGTTTGATCATTGATTTGAGACGGGTCCAATTCTCCTTTAACGGCTTTTTCGGCAAGAACTCTGGCGGCACGGGTCAATTCCCATCTAGAACTATAACTTAATGCAAGCACCAAGGTCATTCGAGTGTTGGCTGCGGTTTTGGAAATGGCCTCCTCCAAATTTTTCCTGCACCCCGAGGGTAGGCTCTCTAAGTCGCCTATAGCCATTAGTTTAATGTTATTGTCCATCAAAGTTCTGGTTTCCTTGTTGATAGACGAAACCAATAACTCCATGAGTGCATCCACCTCCCATCTAGGTCGTTTCCAATTTTCAGTCGAGAATGCATACAATGATAAGTACTTTACTCCAAGATCTGCGGCCGCTTCAACTGTGTCTCTAACGGCTTTAACTCCATTTTGATGTCCAAAGGTCCGCAACATTCCCTGATTCTTAGCCCATCGGCCATTGCCGTCCATGATCACACATACATGTGATGGCAATTTGGACAAGTCGATACGCTCCTTGGGACTCATGTTTGAAAGGGACACAAATTTAGCAAATAAAAGGGGGTGTCGTCATCGTAGCTTTGCCCTGAATGGCTTGCAACTATCGGAATATTTTTTGGATAAGGTATAGTTGAGGGTGACTCCGGTGAACATATACCAATCATTATCGGATGCGTTTCCTCTTTGCCGATTTTCATTTAACTCGGGCTGATTGTTCAAACTCCTGTCGGCCAATATGGCTGACACGGTGCCGTTAGATGCACTCAGCAGCAAAGGGTCGGCATAGGTGGTGCTAACATCAACAAAATAGTCGGTATATAACCGACGCACCCCTGATTCGATACTAATTCCAAATCTGTCAGACAACTTAAGCCTGACGCCCCCTCCAAAAGGGATTGCAACTTGAAGACGATTATATTTTTTCCTATCGGGGTAGGCTGAAAGACCCTGTCCTTCCGTACCCAATGGCTGCAAATCATACCACTCGCCATCGAGCTGAGCCTGTGGGTTGAAAGAAAACAAGTTGATTCCTGCGAAAATGAAAGGAGTGAAAAACGACTCTGGATTTGCAATTTGATACGGGAAAAAGTTGAACTCTAGGATGTAGCTTACATCTACAAGCCTAGATCTAAAAGACAAATTCCTCGATTTGTTGAAATCGTCGTTTGACTTACTATCACTTGCCCCAACGGTACCAATGGTTAAAGACAATCTTTGTGCCCAATGGTTGTTTTGGTTTTTTCTAAAGAAAACTCCAACGGCAGGTTTGGATTGACGGAAATCAAACAACGACTTTTGAATCTCGCCCTTGTAAGTGGCACCTCCTAAAAAAAAACCCGCTTCCATGCTTTGGCTTAATGATTGCAAAGGTGAAAGGGCGAAAAAGAGGATGAAAAGGAAATTTTCCCGGTATGAAGGTATTATTCTCATTTGACAAGGATTCCTGAAGTTCATTCAGTATGATCATTTGAAACGATGTTTGACGGGGCATATTGCCCGCTTCTTTTAGAACATCGGGAAACCAGAGCGACCAGTTCGTAGTTTGTAGTTAATACTGAAAATTGCAAACATGTATGAATCCTTGTCCCTAGGATCTCCCCGCTGGGCTCCCTCGGCTGTGATGTAAGGAAACTCGTTATCGGATCTATCGGCCAGTTCAGCAGAAAGCGTGCCACCTGAAGCCAACAATGATCCTTGGGAATAATATGTTTTACTCACATCATCAATGTAGTCAGTGAATGTCTTTCGGATTCCGAATTGTAAACCAATTCCCCATCTGCGATCAATGCCGTATTTAAATCCAATACCAACAGGAATGGCTAACTGTATTCTGCTGTAATCCTTCCTTGTGTCAGTAAGACCTTGTCCTTCAGTATTTAGCTCAGCCAGATTAACCCATTCCCCTTTGTATTCGCCTTTTGGATTAAAATAAAACACTCCTAAACCAATAAATCCGTAACCGGAAAGCTCAAAACCTCGCGACCCACGAACACCCTTTAGTTTATACCTAGCACCGACCTGCTCTTTTATAAATGCTATTTCTAAGTTGGAGCTTAACTCAAAAATATCTGACCGAAAATTCAAATTTCGATAATTCCTGAAAAACTCTTGTGTTAAGGCGTCATCACCAGAGACTCTGCCATATGTCAAGGTATTGTTAAGAGCAAAAACCTGGCTCAGTTTGTAACGGAAACCAGCCGAAACAGCCAAGTTGTTCTCACTGAGCTCCAAATCTTTAAGATAGTCGGTTCCAACCTGGTCAGCACCACCTAGCTCACCAAGAAAATTCGAAACTCCTACCCCAAAGTGAAGCTCTGTACGGTAGGACTTCCAACGCTGCTTGTAACTTTGAGCGTTTGCCAAACATGGCAGAACGAGTATTGCCAAAACAATGATTACCTTGAACTTACTCATGACTTTTATCAGGGTTGAACAACAAAAATAAACAATTTGTGTACAAAAAAACCGAATGAATTGAAATTCAATTCCTGACATCAAGCCCCCACATCAGCTTGTTTCTCAGAGTCCCCAGAAAATTTTCGCTATGAAGGCGAACGATATCAATAGAAAAGTCCTCCTTTCGAGCTGCCAGTTGAACAGAAGAATCGATAGTTATAGACCTTGAATCTAAGGATGCCAAGAAGAAGGGGTTACGACCCTCGACTTCAAGGGATATAACATACTTGTCGGAGACAACGATGGGCCTCACATTCAAATTGTGGGGGGCAATAGGCGTTATGACGAAATTCTCGGATTGGGGAACAATGATGGGACCACCACAACTCAATGAATAACCCGTAGATCCGGTCGGAGTCGATATGATCAATCCGTCAGCCCAGTAGCTGTTCAAATACTCACCATTCAAATAGGTATGAATGATGATCATGGATGAACTATCCTTTTTATGAATGGTGATTTCATTCAAGGCGTAATTGACTTGACCAAACAACGGTATAGGCGTTTCCAGTCGAATCAATGACCGTTTGTCCAAATCATACCTGCCCTGCAACAAATATTCAACGCATGATTCGAGTTGGTCTTTAGATATACTTGCCAAGAACCCTAACCTACCCGTATTAATTCCAACAATAGGAATGCCATGGTTTCTAACCAATGTAATCGTATCGAGTAAGGTGCCATCGCCACCTAAACTGAAAAGGAAGTTTGCATTGCCTTGTAATTCGTCATGGGTGGAGAATGTGTCAATGCCGTTTGATTGGATGCCATTTTGCTTCATGAAGCTGTACAATGGCTGATATAACAAGGGCCTGATCGAATGACACTTAAATACCTCGATCAACTTTGACACATATGGAAGAATAGCCTGTGTGCCAGTTCGACCGTACACAGCAAAAGTCAAATTGGAAGAAATTGAATCAGCCATTGGAACAAATGTAGTGAAACCCTGTTCAAGGCTCAAATGGGTGTTGCAAAATGGAGAAAAAACCCCGATTCTCCCAGTCGATTTATGGAGTATTCTACGCAAAAAACAAGATTATAGTAGGTAACATAATCGAATCCGATTCCGTAGCCATACTCTATTCGATTGGACAAAGGGTTTTTGTAGGCAAATTGGCGATCGCGCACATAACCTGTTTCGAATCCAGCATTCAAATAAAAAGCGTTGGGGATGTTTTTGAACTTGTCGCTTATGGGTAAAGGCAACGAAACCACTTTGGTCTTCATCAAGGTGAATTTGATGTTCGATTTAAAAAGTGCGAAATTCTGTCCCGGGATGACATAATACTCGTATCCTCTGACCAAATCACTTCCATAGCCAAATCCACGCTGAATCCAAAAAGGGTTGTCACTTTGTCCAGACAGTTTCCCTTTCAATGAATATGCATAGTGCCATTTGGGTGCTATTTGCCCGTATTTCCTGTAGTTGGCCGACAAAAACATCCATTCGGGTTCATTTTCTTGGATTCCCCATCCCGACTTCACAGCTTCTAAATCCAACAGGTATCCGCCCAACGGATAATATTTATAGTCCCTTAAATCCCTTCGGAAACCCCATGAAACCGCCAATAATTGCTGGTCAGAGCTTGAGTTGAAAAGGTACTCTGGATTAAGCTTGGAGATAATATCATCCAGTCTTATCTTCCTGTATTCAACACCTAAAAAGGATGTGTTGAAATACCCCTTTCGTCTGCTATACCGCAAACCCGTTGAAAACTCCGTCCTAGCAAAGCCAGATCCTGATTGATATAGTTTCAATTTACTGTCATCCACATCATAGCCCACTTCCTTACTTGTGGTATAGGAACCCGAGAAAGATAGGCCCTCTTGCTGATTTTCATTCAGAAAAGGAATTTGATACGACAAAGCGAACCTTCTTGTATAACCCCATTTGAACTGAAACTTCAGCGTTTCATTCATCCCTCTAAAATTGCTCCAATTTAAATCCATTCCGTAGTTGAACCTACCGATGTCTCCAGATCTGACCCACTCATTGAAATTTCGGTCAACCAATTCGAGCCTTGGTAGTGGTAAGATGTACCAACGCTCGACTACATTGACTAGAACCGTATAACCTTGTGCAGAGTCTAATACGGAGGTAACATCTACAAAATTGAAAATACCAAGGTTCATAATGTTTTCCCTTGATCTGGAAAGCAGCTTGCTCCAAATGGCAACATCAATTGAGTCGCCTTGTTTAAACATCAACTCACGCTCGATTACTTTTTGTTTGGTAATTTGATTGCCCGCTATTAAAATCCTAGCAACAACGAAAGTAGAATCGTTGCTTGAGGTGGATCCAATACAATTTTTAGGCAGAAATACCCAAAGCGCCAAAAAAGAAAAACTTAGGAAATAAAGTCTTTTTTTACCTGAAACCATGACCAGTCGGCTTCGGGCAAAATTACATTTTGAGATAATTCATGAAAGCGTCGTACCTGGCTTGAAGGTCGGGCTGAAACTCGCTTTGATGGTATGAGGCCTTGACATCGTAATCATGCCTAAAAAAACCAGCCATGATTCGGGTAAGATCTACCCGGTCTATTCGGAGCGTTACCTCCAACTTGCCACTTTCAGTGGATGGATTCACGCTTGCGCTCAGGACTTTTGCTCCCTCTGCCTCGACAAGACGAGCCATTTCGGATAGCATGTATTTATCCATATCGACATCCAAAACCAAAACACCGCCCGGCTCCTCTAAAGAATTAGAACGAGCAATGGCATTCAGAATATCTGATGTGGTTATCAACCCCAAATACCTACCCGGATCATCCAATACGGGTACTACTGAAGTATCATGAGAAGCGGCAAGTCGAACCGCATCGAGTATATGTTGGTATTCATTGACATAGACCCGAATGAACGGAGTTTGTAAATCCTCTAACAACAAGGAGTCTTTTTCTATCCTGGCCAATTCCTCTTCACGAACCAATCCAACATAACCATTGGAGCCAATGACCGGAAGTTGTGTGTGCTTGAAGGCAACCATCCATGCCAATGCCCTACCGACCGTATCGGTGGTTTTGAGCGGTGGAACCGTGTCGTTGATCAAATCCCTAACTAGCATACCTTTCTAACGAATGAAATCCAAAAATGGTTGTATGACAACAAACATAATACTTTTGAGGTCGGTTATCGTTTTACCACAACAAAGATGCCACAGTTTACACGACCATGACAAGACTTAGTGTCAATATCAACAAAATAGCTACCCTGAGAAATGCGCGCGGCGGGAGCATACCAGACCTTGTGAATACCGCCAAAGCATGTGAAAGATTTGGCGCTCAAGGCATAACCGTTCATCCCAGACCTGATGAAAGACATATTCGCTACAAAGATGTACACGATCTCAAAGGTGTTGTAACCACGGAATTCAACATAGAGGGATACCCCTCAGAGGATTTCATGAAACTTGTATTATCGGTGGTTCCAGAGCAAGTAACCCTGGTTCCAGACCCTCCAAACGCCTTAACTTCAAATGCGGGATGGGATGTTGTCAACCATTTCGAACTTTTGAGAACAAAAATTACGGAGCTAAAAAATGTCGGTATCCGGGTTTCGATTTTCATAGACACCGACCTTGAAATGATTAGAAGGGCATCCGAAACAGGCACCAACAGGATCGAACTTTATACCGAGCCCTATGCCAAGGATTACACGATAAACAAGCAGAAAGCTGTCGAGTCATTTGCAAAGGCTGCTGAACTTGCACATGAACTTGGTTTGGGAGTGAACGCAGGCCACGATTTGAATCTTGAAAATCTAAAATGGTTCGCTACCCATGTACCTCATTTGAGCGAGGTCTCTATTGGGCACGCCCTGATTTGTGATTCAATTTGGTACGGACTCGAAAACACCATCCAGATGTATCTGGCAAGACTACAAGCCTGAATAATTATTCTATTCTACCGAATGTGTAGCCATCCTTTGCCAGCGCCTCCATGCATAAGGGTAAAGCATTTGAAATGTTTTTCGAAGCTTTTTTTGAGTCATGAAAAACAACAATGGATCCGGGCTTGACATGATTCAGCACATTGCTGACACACTTTTCGGGCGAAACCCTGTAGTCATAGTCGTGGCTCATCACATCCCACATAATCACCTTGTACCGTTCTCGTGCTTTGCTAAGTTGTCGTGGCCTCAATCGTCCGTAAGGAGGCCTAAAAAGGTTGGACTGCACATACAACGAACACATGTCCATATTTTCCATGTAACGGCCAGAAGGAGACTTCCAGCCATCTAGATGCGAAAATGTGTGGTTGCCCACGGCATGACCTTCGGAGATAACTCTTTCATACAATAATGGGTTGGCAGCAACATTTTCACCAACCATGAAAAAAGTGGCCTTTGCATTGAATCGTTTTAAGCAATCCAGCACATAAGGGGTGACGACGGGACAGGGCCCGTCGTCGAATGTCAAAAATACCTCTTTGTTATTGGTAGTTGAATTCCAAACAACCCCAGGATAGAGAGCCCGAGTCCAGATTGGTGGTTTAACGAAATGAAGTGCCACGGCTAAACGGCATTCCTTTATCTATTGATAAAAACGCGACCTTCTGATTCCTCAAAGCGCTTTTTCATGGAAGCTGCTATTTCAGGTCGACCATATCGATTAGCTATGCGCTCCAACTCCCTGAAAACAGCGAGACACTGGCCCGCGTCATCTTGAACTCCATCGAAATACTTGGTTTTGGCAAGGGATGCGTAGTACTTGAAATCGTTCTCGTAAATAGCTCCCAATCGGTTCATAATAGAGTCGGCCTTGGCGATTGCTTCTTGTGAACGCTTGTATGGGGAAGCTGGGGTGGCTTCAACAGCAGGCATCAAAATCTTGTTGGGGTCTTGAGGGTCTTTGATTGCGGCCCTTGCAGGGGTAGATCCAAAGTTTGCTACCGCATAATACATTTCCGCAACACGAATCATCATAATATTGTAGGGAACGGTTTTGTCGGGCATAACCTCCAAACATTTGTCGAGCGCGGTCATTGCTGAGTCGCGTTTCCCTTCCGCAAGTAGCGCCTCAGCCAATCGACCGAAGTTGTTGCGAAGGTTCATGGTCATGTTGAGGTTGTTCTGGTCGAGATACACATGGGGGTTGGACATATTGCCCCACTTGAAAAGGTTTACCATCTTGTTGAACATTTCATTCGAGTTGACCGATCCAATTTGGCCATCGGGATTCCTATCATTCCGAACAGGAACAAGCCTGTATGCCATTCCTTCCAATTGGAAATAATCCTCCAGATTCAAGTAGCTGTCTGAACCTACTGTGATAGCGAAGTAAACAGGGCGCTCCCAATTGTTATGAGCCAACAGATCCAATATCATGATATCGGCCTTCATCAAATAATTTCCATCCACTTCGAATTCGAGATTTTTAACGATTCTCGAGGCCATTTCCTTGGGGACAGTTCCATTGGCTACTACTTTAGCGGAGTCGACAGGTATCGAAAACTTTTTAGTGGGATAAAAGTTGATCAACTCGCCGCCCTGGGTCATGGCTTTGAACTTAGGGTCATCGGAGCCAATGAGTGTGATTACATCCTTAAGGTTGGCGTAACCTTGAATGTTACGATCGTAGAATGGCACATAATCTCTGGTTCCTTGGATGACTTTGTCGTAAGTCAATGAGAATGGAACCGGATCCGAATCATACGCTTTGTGGTGCATTTGCTCGATGTACCAATCGGTATTTAGCAAGCTTAGGTTCACAACCCGCACATCGGTTCGAACCCCTTCAACTTCTTGCGCATACCAAAGCGGGAAGGTGTCATTATCGCCATTCGTGAATATGATGGCATTGGGGGAACATGAATTCAAATAGTTGTGAGCAAAATCACGGGAAGTGAAACGATGTGAACGATCGTGGTCGTCCCAACCTTCTTTTGCCATTACAAAGGGTACTGCAACCAAGGAAACGGTCAACGCTGTTGACCCAGCCACAACCGCAGGCAGTTTCTTGGAAATAAAATTGGCAAGTGCCATCACACCCAAGCCTATCCATATAGCGAATGCATAAAAGGAACCTGCGTAAGCGTAATCCCTTTCACGGGGCTGGTAAGGAGTTTGATTCAGGTAAATCACAATGGCTATACCTGTGAAGAAGAAGAGAAGCATAACCACTGAGCCATCGTATTTGCTCTTGTAGAAGTGGAAAAACATTCCTATGAGTCCTAAAATAAGAGGCAGCATATAAAACTTGTTCATAGCCTTGTTGTTTCCAAGGCTTTGTGGATAATCATCCATTGGACCAATGCGGCCCTCATCCAAGGCTTTGATGCCACTGATCCAATTCCCTTTGATGGATCCACCATGCCCTTGAATGTCGTTTTGTCGTCCGGCAAAATTCCAGAGGAAATATCGCCAGAACATATGTCCTAATTGGTAGCTGAAGAAGAAGCCAAGGTTTTCACCCATGGTGGGATTGCGATCGGATCGAATGTTCATCCATTCTTTATAAGCGGCCACATGGTTGTCCTGGTTGCTGTGCATCCTTGGGAACAAGGTACTAGCTGTGGGGTCATAAACCGGCTCAATCTTGTTACCTGTCTTCTTGTATTTTCCATCCAATTCTGCGTAGGTGGCCGAACCTTCTTTTTGATCCACCATTTTGGCAGAGTAATGCTGGCCATAAAAAAGAGGCCTGTCGCCATACTGTTCCCTGTTCAAGTAAGAAAGCAAGGCAAAGGCGTTTTCCGGATTGTTCTCATCCATGGGTGGATTGGCCATCGAACGGATAACAACTTGTCCGTAGGATGCATATCCAAGCACGATGAAAGCAAAACAAAGAAAAGCGGTATTCAGATTATAATTGCTGGTGCGAATGGAATACCTGATTCCCATGTAAATTCCGAAAACCAACAGCGCAACAAAAAATAGAAATCCACTCCAAAAGGGCAAACCAAAGGTGTTAACAAAGAGCAAGTCGAAGTGGGCACCAATCTTAACAAAGCCCTGGATAATTCCGTACTGCACAAACCCGAGAATGGCAACTCCTGCCAAAGCCGTTATGATCAAACCCTGTTTAGTGGGTTTGTAGCGACGGAAATAGTAGATATACGCTAGTGCTGGGATGGTTAGAAGGTTCAATAAGTGAACGCCAATAGACAGACCCATCAGATAAGCGATGAGGACCAACCATTTGTCGGAGTGCTTTTCATCAGCATGGTGTTCCCACTTCAGCATTGCCCAGAAAACGATGGCTGTGAACATGGAAGACATCGCATAAACCTCTCCTTCCACGGCAGAAAACCAGAAAGAATCGGAGAAGGTATAAGCCAAGGCACCAACCAGTCCACTGCCCATAATACCGATATAGTTGGCTGTTGACAATTCGGCATCGGTAACCTTGATGAGCTTGCGAGCAATGTGGGTAATGGACCAGAACAAAAAGAGAATGGTAATGGCTGAGGATAATGCCGACATGCCGTTCACCATGATGGCCACCTGATTCACATCACCAAAAGAGAACATGGTGAAAATCCTGCCGATAAGCAGGAAAAGAGCTGCCCCCGGAGGGTGACCTACCTGAAGCTTGTAGGCAGCAGCTATAAATTCTCCACAATCCCAAAAGGATCCGGTCTCCTCAATGGTCATCAAATAGGTGATAGCAGCCACAGCAAAAGCGAGCCATCCCGTTAAGTTGTTGATTTGGTTGTATTTCTTCATGATTTAATGGAAGGTATCCAGTGCGAATTTAGGAAATGCACCGCTAGGGTTCAAAGGAAGGTAAAAATCAATTCCATAGGGTACTAATGCAATGGCAAACAATACCGTAATCTGCTTGTTTTAAACTAAATTTGCTCATACAGACATGGAACCGATTTTAAGCTCCCAATATCCAGGAAGTCTGACTTCCTACAAAAGAAACCCCACCAAGGAGGTTCGGATCGGAGATATTCCCATGGGTGGAAGCAACCCTATTCGTGTACAATCGATGACAACCACCGACACTATGGATACCATGGCTACGGTGGCGCAAAGTATTCGCATGATTGAAGCGGGTTGTGAGTATGTCCGGATTACAGCTCCTAGCATTAATGAAGCTAGGAATCTAGAAAACATCAAAAAAGAACTTAGGGCGAGAGGTTTTAACACGCCATTGATTGCCGACATTCATTTTACCCCGAATGCGGCGGAGATGGCCGCACGAATCGTAGAAAAGGTAAGAGTGAACCCGGGAAATTATGCCGATAAGAAAAAGTTTGAAACGATAGAATACACCGACCAAGCCTACATGGCTGAGTTGGATCGTATAAGGGAGCGATTCACGCCTTTGGTACGCATTTGCAAAGAGTATGGAACGGCGATGCGCATAGGTACCAACCATGGATCTTTAAGTGACCGAATTCTTAGTAGATACGGTGACACCCCTATTGGGATGGTTGAATCCGCTTTGGAATTCCTCCGCATATGTCGTAACGAGTCGTTCCACAACATCGTACTCAGTATGAAGTCAAGCAATCCGCAAGTAATGGTGCAAGCTTACCGGATGCTGGTGATGAAAATGCGGGAGGAAAATATGGATTACCCGTTGCATCTGGGTGTAACAGAAGCTGGAGAGGGCGAGGATGGAAGAATCAAGTCTGCCGCAGGTATTGGTACTTTGCTTGAAGATGGCATTGGTGACACCATTCGCGTCTCGCTGACTGAGGATCCTGAATTCGAGATTCCTGTTGCAAAGGCCTTGGTAGATCGCTACAACAACAGAATAGCCAACCCAACGATTGCACCTGCTCCAATTGAACTGCCATATAATCCACTTCAATATTCCAAACGCGACTGCAATCCATGTTTGAATGTGGGAGGATCCCAAGTGCCTATTGTCGTTTGTGACTTGAGCCACCGCAAGGAAATCACAACCGCATCATTATTTCCTGCCGGCTACTCCTACTCTGTTCCGCTCGATAAATGGAATTTGGGTGATCAGGCGTGCGATTATATTTATGCCGGTGACAACCATGTTGGTTTCGACATTCCTGGAACATTGGGAATCATTTACAATAACCAGTTGTGGAAACTCCACATGGACGAGCCTCGTAGCTATCCCCTGTTCTGCGGATGGGAATATCTGGAATCATCAGAAAAATCGCAGCAGCTCAATTTCGTTGCCATTGATGCAACCGTCATTTTTGGGGATAACGACTTCCTCGAAAAAATCGCAGACGATCCTACTGTAGTCCTCATTTTAGACACCATGAACCCTCACGGCATGGCTGAGCAGCGCCGGGTTTTCATGGAACTAATGGTTCGAAAAATAAAGGCACCTGTTGTTATAAAAAGAAACTACTCCACCCAGGAGGAGCAATTATTGCAACTTCATGCTTCAACCGACATGGGCGCTTTGCTTTTGGATGGTTTTGGGGATGGCGTTTGGATCAAAGCGCCTGCCGTTGCTGAAAAAACCATCAACACAACGGCTTTCGGCATACTACAGGCAGCGCGTTGCAGGATTTCTAAAACCGAATATATCAGTTGCCCTTCATGCGGACGCACTTTATTCGACTTACAAGAAACAACCGCCAAGATCCGGTCCAGAACCGACCACTTGAAAGGGCTGAAGATCGGAATCATGGGTTGTATTGTAAACGGTCCAGGTGAGATGGCGGATGCAGATTACGGCTATGTTGGTGTAGGTATAGGTAAGATCACTCTTTACAAAGGCAAAGAGGTAGTCAAGCGCAACATAGATTCATCTGTGGCCGTTGATGAGCTCATCGGGCTTATCCGTGAAAACGGCGATTGGTTAGAGCCCCAACCCTCAATTAACAAAGATTCATTAAACTAAAACCACAATAACATGCTATCAAAAAAAATCCAAGACCTATTGAACCGTCAGGTTGAACTAGAAGCCTCCTCCTCGCAATACTACCTGGCAATGGCATCCTGGGCCGAAGTGAACGGTTACAACGGCGTTTCCAAATTCCTTTACAAGCATTCAGACGAGGAGCGCATGCACATGCTCAAATTGATTCACTTCATCAATGAAAGAGGTGGCCATGGGGTAGTTCCAGCGCTTAAGGCTCCCAATGCCAAATTCAAAGGAATCCAGGAAATCTTTGAGATGATACTCAAACACGAGATTCATGTATCGAGTGAAATCAATAAACTCGTAGGCAGTTGCCTTGCCGAAAAAGATTACACCACACACAACTTCCTTCAGTGGTATGTGTCTGAGCAAATCGAGGAAGAAGCCTTGGCAAGAAACATTCTGGATAAATTGAACCTGATTGGCAACGACAAGGGCGGTATGTACTTATTTGACCGCGATCTGGAGTCCCACTCTGGTCATTGATTACTATTCCATAATACAACAAAAACTGTTCCGGAGCCGTTAAACCGTTCTCCGGAACTTTTTTTTAATCGATAAAGATGAAATTCAAAGCAACACCTCTACTTTTTGTCTTGTTCCTTTTTGCCATGGATCAATACGGCGTAGCACAATCGCCGTCGACTTATAAATTTGATGCGCTTCTTCAAATGATTCGCTTCGGCTATGTGGATACTGTAAACGAGGAGCAATTGACTGAAGAGGCCATTCGTGCCGTTCTCAAAAAGCTGGATCCACACTCTGTCTACATCCCTGCAAAGGAATTGAAAGAAATGAACGAACCATTGGTTGGGAAATTCGAGGGTGTTGGAATCCAATTCAACATTTTCGAAGATACCATCATGGTCACCCAAACGATTGCAGGCGGACCGTCTGAGAAGCTAGGCGTGCGTGCAGGCGATCGCATTGTGGAAATAGACGATGAAAAAGTAGCAGGAGTGAAATTCACCAACAATGATGTGATGAAGCGATTGCGTGGTGACAAGGGAACAAAAGTAAAGGTGGAAATTCTACGAAGAGGCGAACCTGAGCTGCTAGAGTTCATGATTACTCGGGATAAAATTCCGATTTTCAGTGTGGATGCCGCTTACATGGCAGATCAGGAAACAGGCTACATCAAAATAAGTCGCTTTGCGGATGCCACCGTAGAGGAATTCAAACAAGCTTTGAAAAAGCTTCAAGATAGCGGAATGAAAAACCTGATCCTGGACTTGTCTGGAAACGGTGGCGGATACTTGAATAGGGCGATAGAATTGGCTGATGAGTTTTTAGAAAAGGACAAGCTCATTGTTTACACCGAAGGATTAAACAGCCCGAAACAGTCTTTTTCGTCGAGCGAAACCGGTGGTTTCGAAAAAGGAAAGCTTGTGGTCATCATTGATGAGACATCTGCATCTGCGAGCGAAATCGTATCAGGAGCTGTGCAGGACCACGACAGGGGACTAATTATCGGAAGAAGGTCGTTTGCAAAAGGCCTTGTGCAAAAACCAATGCCTCTTCCTGATGGATCTGCCATAAGACTTACCACGGCAAGATACCACACGCCATCCGGAAGATGTATACAGAAGCCTTATGAAAAGGGCGATGAATATGATGAGGATATCTCCAATCGATTCAAGAATGGCGAATTGTATTCGGCCGACAGTATCAAGTTCAACGATTCGCTGATGTATAAAACCACAGGAGGCCGCAAGGTATTTGGTGGTGGTGGGGTGATGCCAGACATCTTCGTGCCATTGGATACGGCCTACAACAGCAAATACCTTTCTGATCTGCAACGCAAATCCGTTTTATTCGAATTCGCATTGAGCTATACAGACAGAAACCGTGATATGTTGAATTCGAGGTATCCGAACATTGGAGTTTATAAGAAAGACTTTCAGGTGGATGAGGACTTAATGAATGAGTTGGTAGCGTTCGGCGAGAAGAAAGGTGTACCCTTGGATTCCGCTGGTTATGCAACCTCAAAACCGCTTATGAAAGTGCAACTTCGTGCCCTCATTGCCAGAGATCTTTGGAACATTGAATCCTATTGGCAAATCATCAACGACAAGAATGATTTTTTCCGAATGGCGATGAAGTGCATGTATGATGAAACCTTTGTCAAAAACGGCATAGGTGTAGTTGACACATCCAAGAAGACCAAGCCGTCAAAGGGTAAGAAATAGCCATTCCAAAACAAAGCCCAGAGTAAATCCAGCATAAACCTGGAGTGGATTGTGAGCGCCTAATAATATCCTTGCATTACCCAACATGCCGGAAATAAGTATGGCATAGATGATAGGCGCAGATAGTCCTGCGTCTAATCGTATGGAAAGTCCTGTCAGCAAGCCTGCCAAACCTCCAATTCCCACCATGTGGATGCTGATTTTCCATTTGAAATTAATGAGCCAAGCGGTAAGTATAGCTAATGCGGCACCCAGTACCATGTTGGCTAGTAATACCGGAATGGGAAGTTGCTTCAATAAATAATATCCCATCAGGTAATATGCTGCTGTTGCAACAAACGGCAATTGTCTCTCTCGACTCGACTCCATCTCCAAGCTTTGAATGGATCCCCGTTGCAGTAGAAAAACGGCCGTGATTATGGGCAGCGCAGCTGTTGTAATAAATACCACAGATAGTACAACTTGCTGAACATGTCCGGAAATACTGAATGCCAAATAGGTATTCAGATTGAGCACCAGCATCACCGCATAAAAAGGCATGAATAGCGGATGCAGCACATAAGAGAGCAATCGCGCTAAATGCAAAAACATTTGGTTCTGTTTTAAAATTGTATGAAGGGTGGCTTTGTAAAGCTAAATGTTTACTGTCAAATCGATTGATGTGATTTCTCGAAGTAAAACAAGATGAAACCACTAGAGTTCTTTGCGTAGTCTCGCGACGGGAATACCTAATTGCTCACGATACTTGGCAACAGTCCGACGAGCGATATTATATCCTTTTTGATTCAGAATTTCCATGAGTTTCTCGTCGGGTAGCGGCTTCCTTTTGTCTTCCGCGCCGATGGCATCAGAAAGAATCTTCTTCACTTCACGGCTTGAAACCTCCTCACCAGAATCAGTTGACAAAGCCTCGGAGAAAAATGTCTTGAGCAAGAAAGTACCAAATGGCGTTTGAACATACTTGCTATTGGCGACCCGAGAAACAGTGGATATATCCAGTTGCACGATTTCAGCAATGTCTTTAAGAATCATGGGCCGAAGTTTCTTCTCATCTCCCTCGGAAAAATAATCCTTTTGATAGTTCATGATCGCATCCATTGTACGGATGAGAGTAATCTGGCGTTGTCGGATAGCATCTATGAACCATTTGGCTGCATCGAGTTTCTGCTTTACAAACGCAACGGCTTCTCGACCAGCTCTGCTGTTGCTCTCCTTGCTGTATTCTGCCAGCATCTTGGTGTATTGCCGGCTGATACGCAAGTCAGGCGCGTTTCGTGAATTCAAGGATAGCTCCAAGACTCCATCATTGTTGTTGATTATGAAGTCTGGTATGATGTGTTGTGAAGAGCGACTGTCATCTGCAAAGCTACCTCCAGGCCTTGGATTCAAATGCAGTATTTCCGATATCGCGTCACGGAGATGTTCGTCATCCAGCTCCATGGCTTTCTCAATTTTATCATAATGCTTCTTGGAAAACTCATCCATGTATTGATCGAGAATGGCCATGGCATTTCGAACCGACTCTTTGCGAGGATCCTTACGGACGAGTTGCAACATTAGGCATTCCCTTAAGTCGCGAGCACCTATACCAGCTGGGTCAAAAGTCTGAATGACATGTAAAACCTCCTCTACCTCCTCCGCTTTGGCTTCGACACCTTGTGAAAAAGCCAGGTCATCGCAAAGCGACGAAAGGTCACGACGCAA
This sequence comes from Bacteroidota bacterium, assembly GCA_046302815.1. Taxonomy (GTDB): domain Bacteria; phylum Bacteroidota; class Bacteroidia; order AKYH767-A; family OLB10; genus JALRAP01. The sequence goes on from JBKCHO010000145.1 coordinate 53,144, forward strand.
ATACCCATCCTCATCCAAACTACCAATCAAATGTGTTGCTATCAGATACTGCTTGTCATCGAAATCGCAAAGTCCAAGCTGCGAAAGCAAAATCTCTTGGGATGAATTTCCGGACACGATTGGGATTTCGGTGCGTTCTTCATCAGGTCCGGAATTATTCGATTTTGTCTTATAATCGGGCTCGTCATCTTGAATATAGTCAGAGATATCGAAATCGTCGCGCTCCTCACCACCACCATCCTGATCATCCATTGAGTTATCACTTGCTTCCAAATCTTCGTCTCTTTCATCACCTTCATCCTGATCATCCTGCGGACCCTCTTCCAACGCAGGATTGATCTCCAATTCTTCTTTGATTCGTTGCTCCAGAGCCATAGTAGGCACCTGCAATAGCTTCATAAGTTGAATCTGTTGGGGAGACAACTTTTGTAAAAGCTTTTGCTGGAGGGATTGCTTGAGCACTATTTTATGCGATTGAAGGGGTTGGCGACATAGAAAGCTGCAAACTAAAAGTCGGTCTTCTGCTGGTTACAATATTGCCATGATTATCTCTGAGAAACGAGTTGTTGGAAGAAAATCCGGATCCAAATCAAAACTCAGCATTCAATGGGGTTCGAGGGAAAGGTATGACATCTCTGATATTTCCCATGCCAGTGATGAATAGAATGAGCCTTTCAAAACCCAAACCGAAGCCCGCATGTGGAACCGTTCCGAATTTTCTTGTCTCCAAATACCACCATAGGCTTTGTTCGTGAATACCCATTTCATGTATTCGCGTACGCAACTTATCATAGTCCTCTTCACGCTGTGATCCTCCAACAATTTCGCCAATGCCTGGGAACAAAACATCCATTGCCCGAACCGTCTTGCCGTCATCGTTTTGTTTCATGTAAAACGCTTTGATGTGCTTTGGATAGTCGAAAAGGATTACCGGTTTTTGGAAATGCTTTTCAACCAAATATCGTTCGTGCTCAGACTGCAGATCCGTACCCCATTCAACTTTGTACTCGAATTTTTGCCCGGAGTTTTTCAATATCTCAACGGCCTCGGTATAGGGAAGTCTGACAAAGTCGTTTTCAGTTACACTCTTCAACCTTTGTATCAAACCCTCATCATACATTTTATTTAGGAACTCCAAGTCATCTTTACAATGCTCAAGGGCATAATGAACCAGGTACTTCAACATGTCCTCCACGAGATCCATGTTGTCGGCCAATTCGTAAAATGCCATTTCGGGTTCAATCATCCAGAACTCCGCCAAATGACGCGCTGTATTCGAATTCTCAGCACGGAAGGTGGGACCGAAGGTATAAATCAGTCCTAGGGCCAAGGCTCCAAGTTCACCCTCCAATTGACCACTTACGGTCAGGTTGGTTTCTCTTCCGAAAAAATCCTGGCTGTAATCAATGGATCCATCTTCTTTTCTTGGTGGCTGGTTTGCATCGAGTGTAGTTACTCGGAACATGGCTCCAGCACCTTCAGCATCGGATCCTGTTATGATAGGAGTATGCAAATAGTAAAAGCCGCGATCGTTAAAATATTTGTGGATGGCAAAGGCCATTGCATGTCGTATTCTGAACACAGCCCCAAAGGTGTTGGTGCGGGGACGCAAGTGTGCTATTTCGCGCAAAAACTCAAGGGAGTGTCCTTTCTTTTGTAGCGGGTAGGTTTCCGGGTCGGCCTCACCGTAAATATGAATGCTGGTGGCTTGCACCTCCACAGGCTGTCCCGACCCTTGCGATGGCACCAGTTTGCCTTCTATGGAAACAGCACATCCCGTTTGTATCCGCTTGATTAACGATTCATCAAATGCGTTCGGGTCGGCAACCACTTGGATGTTGTGGATGGTGCTGCCATCGTTGATGGCAATGAATACGACATTCTTATTTCCACGACGCGTGCGAACCCATCCTTTGACACAAACAGGTTGATCAGAGGGTGTTGATGACAAAAGCTGCTTGACAGGTTGATGTTTCATCTTAAAAATTCAAGTTTCAAGATACAAAAATCGGCTTTTTGGTCGAAGAAGGCAATAGTCAAAAACAAAGGAGGCTGCCTAAATAGGCAGCCTCCTTAAAAGGTTTTGGTAGTGAAATTATTTGCCTACCGAGAACTTGCGAGTTACAACACTGTTTCCGGCTTGGATTTCCATGAAATACATTCCGTTTGAAAGGTTGGTTACATCAACAGTTTGATTGTAAGTACGGGCTGCAGCCAACTTTCCAAGATTTTGCTTGATGACAGACTGACCGTAAGCGTTGAGGATGTTTACTGACACATTCTCATCAGATGAGAGTTGGAATTGCACGGTAGCAGAATTTCCAACTGGATTTGGGAAGATGCTCAATGATGACTCCAACGAAGCATCGTTGATTCCCAAAGAGGTATTTCCATAGAAATTGCGTGCAGCGATAGAGCTGTAAGTGCCGTTATTGAAGTATACTGTGTTGTTGTTTCCATCAAGGATGGTAACATTACCGGCACCATATCCAGCATTGATTCCATCACCATAGGAATCATAAATGGCGAAACGGTAGCAACCAGATGCAGGCAAGGTTATTTGGTGTGTGTTCAATTGGGTGCCATTTGCAGCCAACTGAGTATATGGACCACCAGCTGCGATTTGAGTACCACCAGCGTTAAAGAACTTCCAAGTGATTTCATCACCATAACGGTCCTGAAGTACATTGAGGGTCAGGTTGAGCGTTTGGCTAGCGGAAGTGGTAGCATTAAATGGAGTAGAGTTCGAGTTGTTGGAAGGATCATCGTCGTTTCCGCCGTTTACGGAACTAACCGTTACATTAAGCGTGTTTGAAGGATTCAATGGGAAACCAACAATTGCAGGCAGCGTGATAGTTTGTGTTCCAAGTGGGCCGATAGAACCGTTGAAGAAATAGTTCCAATTCGTTCCACCATTCACATTGTAATTAATAACTGCAGAATTGATGGTGGCACTGCCCATATTCTTAAGCTGAATAACAGGAGCGAAGTTTGCATCACACAAATCATCAGGTTGGGTAACGGAAACAAGGTTTGCGTTGTTAACGGTTGTTAAACCTGTGTAGCTGATAGGAACCTTTGCAACATTAATGATGTTGGTGACTCCCTCAGCAACAAAAGCAACGATTTCCAAGTTGGAAACATCAACAGGGATGGTTCCTATGGTTGCGGGGATGGTATAATTGTAGGTGCGCTGAACCAATGTTCCTTGAGTGGTGGTGGTGATGTCTTCTCCTGTTGCTCCAGTTGTAATAACATCACGCAAAGCTTTCATGTGCCTGTAGCTTCCATCAGGATTAACCATGGTAGGATTGAATTGAGCAGCTCCAGTTTGAGGGCCATTGATGTTGTTTTGGAGCAACATAACGGTCAATTTGTTTGTAGCAGCAGGGCTATTGGCAGTGTAGAAAGCCTCGACATTGATGGTAAGCTGGTTGGTAGCAGCATTCAATTCTGCTTGTCCAGCCACATTAACATATGCAGACTGAGCTAAAACGGCATTCACCGCAGCGGTCCACGCGCTTCTGCTCATTGCCAAAGCTGTTGCAGTGGTTGGATATGCTTTTCTATTCACAGCACCTTGAGGATAGCCGGTAATTCCCATTCCGGATATAGTAGCAATAGCGTTTCCGTCGGGAGTGCGGAAATCAGGCTGGCCTGCAGATGGGGTAGCGAAACTTCCTTGGTGGATGTTTACGGCAAATGCTCTGCCTGGATTGGCAGCAACAATTTGTGCTGCGATTTTGTGACCGTCTGGACAGTAAACGCAGTTAACACCAGTGAATTCCTCGATTATGGCATTCTTGAGAGCGGGCTGCTGGCTCACAGGCAGCTGAGCATAGGCTCCAAAAGATGCAAGAGCCAACGCGGAAAGAGTAAACAGTTTTTTCATGTGATGGATTGGGTTTATTGATTTCTAATAAAATATTTTGATTTTTCAGAAGAATACAAACATAGTGAAAACCTAATGAACAAATAATCATAATGTGAAAATTGCGGCCAGCGATATCAAAAAAGAGCTACTTAACTCATTTCCTGACACTTAACATCGCTCACCAAAGAAAGAAAAACAAAAGTTGCAATTCCGTGATAATGCAATAATCGGTACTACCAGAAAATTTGGGTATCTTTACAATTGATAAATTAATTGATAATCTTTATTTTGTTGATTATGAAAAAAGTATACGCTCTATTATTGTTGATTACATTGATTCAAGGCACCGGCTTTGCACAAAGCTTTTCTGTTAGCAACGCCTACATCAGCGGCGACCCTGCATTTTTGCTTCAAGGGCATGCCACCATTAACAACAACAGTGGTTCCGCCAAAGATGTAGCAGTACTTAGGACGGTAAACAATTTATATCCAGGACATATCGGGTTTTTCTGTTGGTTTCAATGCTACCCTCCCAACATTAGCAATTCACCCGATTACATCAACATTCCCTCGGGAGGAAACATTAACTTATTCCAAGCCGATGTTGAAACCAGCGGAATAAATGGTGTATCGTACAATACATATTGTTTTTATGATATAAACAACCCCTCCGATTCTGCATGTGTTGACTTTGTCTTTGATGCCACCACAGGGATTTCTGAAGCTGTTGGTAACCGCAACTATATTTCGAAGCCTTATCCTAACCCATCTTCTGAAAATGCCTCCTTTTATATCAGCACTTTGAAAGGTGTAAAAGCTCGTTTGAAATTATTTAATATGTTAGGAACCGAGGTCAAAGATGTTGCCATTGCGGATAACAACAAATCATCCGTAAAAATCAATGTGTCTGATTTGAAATCGGGTGTGTATTTCTACTCCTTGTTTGTAAATGGCAAGAGCGCTTACACCGGAAAGATGCTGGTGAACGGCAACTGAGATTTCTTCAACTGATTATTCAACTTAACTGATACCCTTTTGTAACAAGGGCTAAAATAACTTGTCTTTTACTTTTCAAGCATATGAATAAAAAACAGGACGCGCTAGACTACCATTCACAAGGACGACCAGGTAAGATTGAAGTGGTACCTACCAAACCATATTCGTCGCAGCGGGATCTTTCTCTAGCATACTCCCCCGGCGTGGCAGAACCTTGTCTTCGAATCAATGAAAACGAAGATGATGTGTATAAATACACTGCCAAGGGAAACTTGGTGGCTGTCATTTCAAACGGAACTGCCGTACTTGGCCTAGGTAATATTGGACCTAATGCATCCAAACCTGTAATGGAGGGCAAAGGATTGCTTTTCAAGATTTTCGCAGACATTGATGTATTTGACATTGAGGTAGATAAATCCGATGTAGATGGTTTCGTTGAAACTGTAAAAGCCATTGCACCCACATTCGGAGGGATCAATCTCGAGGATATAAAAGCCCCTGAGTGCTTCGAAATCGAACGGAGGTTGAAGGAGGAGCTTTCTATTCCCATCATGCATGATGACCAGCATGGTACCGCAATTATTTCCGGCGCTGCTTTGATAAATGCCCTTGAAATTGCAGGAAAGAAAATTGAAGCTGTGCGCATAGTAGTGAACGGAGCCGGAGCCTCTGCGATTTCCTGCACAAAGCTTTTCGTTTCATTGGGAGCTCGCTTAGAAAATATTGTCATGTTGGATAGCAACGGGGTCATCCGTGCTGACAGAGAAAGCCTAGATGAACAGAAAGGAATTTTCGCCACCAAAAAGGATATACACACCTTAGAGGAGGCTATGCTTGGTTCAGATGTATTTATCGGCTTGTCCAAGGGAAATATCCTCAAGGCTTCACATTTGAAATCGATGGCTGACAATCCTATTGTGTTTGCCATGGCCAATCCAGATCCGGAAATAACCTATGAAGATGCACATGCCTCGCGCAATGATATCATATTGGCCACTGGCAGATCGGATTATCCCAACCAAGTGAACAATGTGATAGGGTTTCCCTTCATTTTCAGAGGCGCCTTGGATGTTCGAGCGAAGCAGATCAATGAAGAAATGAAATTGGCAGCCGTCAGGGCCATTGCCAATCTTGCCAAAGAGCCAGTTCCTGAAATCGTCAATCTTGCTTATAACAAAACAAACATTCAATTCGGCCGAGATTATATCATACCGAAGCCATTGGATCCACGATTGATTACCACGGTTGCTCCCGCGGTTGCAAAAGCTGCTATAGATTCCGGAGTGGCCCGAATGCCCATCATTAATTGGGAAGCATACGAAGAGGAGTTGAGCAAGCGACTCGGTCACGATAACAAGATCACAAGGATCATCACCAACAAGGCTCGTCAAAACCCCAAGCGAGTTGTTTTTGCGGAAGCCGATAACTACAAGATTCTGAAGGCGGCCCAAATTGTCAGGGATGAGGGAGTGGCTCACCCCATACTACTTGGGAATAAGGATAGAATCAATTCCATCATACAGGAGCATGGTCTCGACTTGAGCGATATCACCATCATCGATCCTAGAAAAGACCAGGACAACATCGACCATTTCGGTGATTTATTTTTTCAAAAGCGGGCTCGTAGCGGCTTCAACACCTACGAGGCTCGTAAGATCATGCGTGAAAGAAATTACTACGGTGCCATGATGGTTGAAACCGGTCAGGCCGATGTATTGATATCGGGACTTACTCGAAAGTATGCCGACATCCTGAAACCCGCATTGTACATCATCGGAACCTCCGATCATGTTAGACATGTTGCCGGTATGTATATCATGATAACCAAAAAGGGGCCCATTTTCTTTGCGGATACAACTATCAATGTGAATCCCACCACGGAGGAGTTGGTAGAAATCACTTTGCTTACGGCGGAGGCGGTAAAGAAATTCAACCTAAAGCCTCGGATTGCAATGGTTTCATTTTCAAACTTTGGTTCTTCAAAAGATCCACAAGCCAAAAAAGTGAGAGAAGCCGTGCGAATATTGCATGAAAAACATCCTGATTTGATCGTAGATGGAGAAATCCAGGCCAACTTCGCATTCAATACGCAGCTATTGGCAGATAACTTCCCCTTCAGCATGCTTGCCAAGGAGGGTGCTAATACCTTGATTTTTCCAAACTTGGATGCTGGAAACATCGCATACAAACTCTTGCAGGAAACTGCTGATGCAGAAGCGATTGGACCTGTTTTGCTGGGCTTGAAGAAGCCCGTTCACATTCTTCAATTGGGTAGCTCGGTGAGGGAGATTGTGAACATGGTTACCATTGCCGTAGTCGATGCTCAAACCAAAAGTGATTCGTAATCATGTACTCCTACATAAGCGGAAAAATAAAATCCCTTACTCCCACTTCGGTTTTATTGGAAAATCAAGGTTTGGGATTTAACATTCAAATTTCTTTGCAAACATACTCGGCCATCAAGGACCTAAAAGAGGCCCTGATCCATACATTTTGTGTCATAAAGGCTGAAAACCAATCGAATTCGTTTTTTGCGATTTACGGATTTGCAACAGAACAGGAGCGGCAGTTATTTATGCATTTAACTAGTGTTTCTGGTGTTGGGCACAATACAGCTCAATTGATTTTGTCCTCATTCGATCCAGATACATTAGTTCGTGTAATTTCCTCGGGTGATGCCAATACCATTATGAAAGTCAAGGGTATAGGCGGAAAAACGGCTCAAAGAATCATCATTGACCTAAAGGATAAGATTGGAAAAGGTTTTTCCGGGGAGACTGCACCAAGCAGTATTTCGGGCAATAATGTCAACGAGGAAGCGTTAAGTGCACTCTTGACACTCGGATTCAACCGTATTGCCTCGGAAAAAGCGTTGGCAAAGTCAACCAAGGACTTAGGGGCGGATGCCAAAGTTGAGGATTTGATCAAAAGCGCATTGAGCCATCTCGCTTCCTGACAACTTCCAAGAGGATAAATCCGGTCGAGCGTAGGGAAATTTGTAGTAATTTGGCAACAGTTAATTTTCGGACTTCGCTTCCCGGATAATGCCTGGGTAGGTGTCCCAAATCGGGTATTTGTGCAACTCAAGCATTTCCTCAAATATAGCTTCACCACCGGCCTAGCCATGCCTGTTATTGGTATTGTTTTCGGCGCAGGTGTGATGATAGAGCATCGGCGCTCTGAGCCTAAGTTGCCAGAACCGATCGAAGTGATAGCCCCACCAGATACTGGTAAAAAGGAACCGAAGTTGCCTTATCCTTTCCCAGATAATCTAACGGACCCTTTATCAAACCAACCCTCACAAAGTCCGTTATATCTTTCCAATCCATCAAACATTCAGCTTTCGGTTGACTATGATGAGAATGAAAACCAATATAACATTCAGCAAAAAATAGGCGATCGTTATTTCAGGGATCCGTCGTACATGACTTTTGATGAGTTTGTACGAAGTGAATACCGTCGTTCAACTCGCAACTATTGGAAAGAAATTTCGGGTACCTCAACAGGGGACCAGAAGAGAAACATTATCCCTAAAATCTATGTGGGAGGTCAGGCTTTCGATAGGATTTTCGGCGGCAACACGATTGACATCCGTCCACAAGGTTCGGCGGAGCTCACTTTCGGACTTAACATTTACAGGAATGACAACCCTGCGATTCCTGAGAAACAGCGTCGTAACATCACATTTGACTTCAACGAAAAAATACAAATGAATGTGGTTGGCAACATCGGGGAAAAGCTGAAGCTAACCATCAACTACAACACGGAAGCCAGTTTTGATTTCGAGAACAAGATGAAACTCGAATATACCGGTTTAGAGGACGAGATCATTAAGAAAATCGAAGCAGGGAATGTTTCTCTCCCGCTTAACGGTTCATTGATTCAAGGAAGCCAAAGCTTGTTCGGTATCAAAACACAATTGCAGTTTGGCAAACTGAAAGTAACAACCGTCGTATCTCAGCAAGAGGGCCAATCATCCACTATCGATGTACCTCCTGGAGGTGGACAACAATCCTCCTTTGAAATCCAAGCCGACCAATATGAGGCCAACAAACACTATTTCATCTCCGGATATTTCAAAGACAACTACGACAAGGCATTGAAGGATCTGCCCATAATAAACTCTCCAGTCAACATCACCAAGATGGAAGTTTGGGTAACCAACAAAAACAACAATACGGAAAACACCCGCGACATCGTTGCATTCATGGATCTTGGAGAGTACAAGATTTTCAGTAACGCGTTGATTTCTCAAGGGCCATCCGTTTTCCCATCAAACGACAAGTCAAACAATTTGTATTCGTTGATGAACGGCCAGTATCTCCAATCGCGTGATATCAACACCGTTTCACAAAGCCTTGATCCATTGGCTGGTTCTCCATATGGTTTCGCACCCCAGCAGGATTATATCCGGTTGGTAGGAGCAAGAAAACTCAACCCTAACGAATTTACATTCCATCCTCAACTTGGTTTCATTTCCCTGAACCAAGCGCTCAACTCAAATGAGGTTCTAGCCGTTGCTTATGAATACACCATTGGTAATGATGTTTTCACCGTTGGAGATCTTACAACCTCTGGTATCACTGCACCTAAGGCATTATTCGTAAAGCTTATTAAAAGTACCAATATCAACCCTAAGCTTCCAACTTGGGACTTGATGATGAAAAATGTCTACTCAATTGGCTCATTCCAAGTACAGCGAGATAACTTCCGACTGAATGTATTATACAGCGATAACACGGATGGACTGAAGAAAATTAACTACCTACCTGTTCCTTCTTCAGAGACAAGTTTAAAAGGTGTGCCAATCATACAGGTACTTGGCCTAGATAGGCTTGATCAAAGGAACGACCCTTATGCGGACGGTATATTTGATTATGTTGAGGGTATCACAGTGAACTCCAGTAATGGCCGTATATTTTTCCCCGTGAGGGAGCCATTTGGTAGTTACTTAAGGACAAAGTTCATCGACAACAATGTGGCTAACAACTTTGTTTACGAACAATTGTACGATAGCACTAGGACTGCCGCCCAACAGCTACCCGAGCTTAACAAATTCACCATAGTAGGAACTTACCAAAGCTCATCTAGTTCCGAAATTTACCTCAATGCCATAAATATTCCGCAGGGGTCGGTTGTGGTCACTGCCGGTGGGGTTCCATTACAGGAAAATGTGGATTACACCGTAGATTATAACCTCGGTCGAGTCAAAATCATCAATGCAGGCATCTTGGCCTCTGCTACTCCTATCAAAATTTCCTTGGAGAGCAACTCTCTCTTTAGCATTCAATCCAAATCGTTATACGGAGCCCGTTTCGATTACATGGTTAACAAGGACTTCAATCTGGGGGGGACCTTCCTGCATTTGAATGAACGGCCTATCACCAGAAAAGTTAACATCGGGGATGAACCCATACGCAATACCATTTGGGGTGTCGACGGAACATACACTACAACCTCTGGATTCATTACAAGACTCGTTGATAAGCTGCCGTTTATCGAGACGAAAGCGGAATCCAAGATTACAATAGCAGGCGAATTTGCAAATCTGATTCCGGGTACCTCTAGGGCCATTGGGAAGTCGGGCAATGCCTACATTGATGACTTTGAGGGTAGCCAATCAACTATTGATATTAGAAATCCCGGAACTTGGTCAATGTCATCCGTACCTCAAGGACAACCAAGTTTGTTTCCAGAGGCCGTTTTCAATGATTCCTTGATATCAGGATTCAATCGAGCAAGACTTGCGTGGTACAACATCGATCCTACTGTTTTCTATAGAAACAACAATAGTTTGTTGCCTCCAAACATAACCACTGTAGACTTGTCCAACCACAATGTCAGAGAGGTTTTGGAAACGGAGATTTTCCCATTCAAGCAAAATCAAACAGGTCAAGCCACCAACATTAATATTCTAAATTTGGCTTATTTCCCATCGGAGCGTGGCCCGAACAACTATGATGTGAATGCGACATCTGTTTCTGCTGGGATAGATAACAACGGCGCTCTCATCAACCCATCCTCCCGTTGGGCTGGGATCATGCGTAGAATCGAGACCTATGATTTTGAAACATCCAATGTTGAATTCATTCAGTTTTGGGTGATGGATCCTTTCCACGACGAATCACTTAACAACGGATCCGGTGGAAAACTTTATTTCAACCTTGGTGATGTATCTGAGGACATCCTCAAGGACTCTTACAGGACATTCGAAAATGGCTTGCCTTCGCCAACCAATAATGCTACCGTTGATTCAACTAGTTGGGGATTGGTTCCAACAAATCCGAGTATTGTCAATGCCTTTGACAATGATCCTGCCTCTCGTGCCGCTCAAGATGTGGGCTTAGATGGTCTTTCATCCGACAACGAACGCACCTTTTTCAAGGATCCATTCCTAGACCAAATTGAGGCTACATTCGGATCCGCATCACCAGCTTATCAAATTGCCAATACTGACCCCTCTTCGGACAACTTCCAATACTTCCGTGGCACCAATTTAGACAACATCAACGCCGATATCCTCACTCGTTACAAGCAATACAACGGAACCGATGGCAACTCAAAAACATCAGAACAGTCGCCCGAGGCGTATGCCACATCAGCAACCAACATACCAGACGGTGAAGACATAAATCGTGATAACACGATGACGGATTTTGAAAACTACTTTCAATATGAAGTGAGTCTTACCCCTGGACAAATGGTGGTTGGTACAAACTATATTGTTGACCAAGTAAGCACATCCGTCAGAACAGCCGACAATACGGTAAAAAACATCAAGTGGTACCAATTCAAAATCCCGGTAAACACTCCTTCAAATGTGGTGGGTACTGGCGCAGATCTTAAGTCGGTTAACTTCATACGGATGTTTATGAAGGATTTCGATTCCCCCATGGTTCTTCGTTTCGCAAGATTGGAGTTACTGAGAGGAGAATGGAGAAAATATCAATATCCACTGTTATCAAACGGCGAATTCATACCAGTAGATCCTGGCGCCACACCATTTGATGTTACAGTAGTCAATTTGGAGGAGAATGGCGACAGAATACCTATTCGCTATGTTCTGCCTCCCGGGATTGACAGAGAGGTGAATGCAAGCTCTACCAACTTTCAAGAACTGAACGAGCAGTCGCTGAGTCTCAAAGTTTGCAACTTGGAGGACGGGGACGCACGTGCCGCATACAAGACCACCAGATTCGATGTTCGCAATTACAACAAGATCAAAATGTACCTCCATGCTGAGGATGGAGGACTAACCGATGAATTGCAAGACGGCGAAGTCACTGCCTTCGTGCGATTGGGTTCCGACTTCGTGAACAATTATTACGAATATGAAGTGCCTCTAAAGGTTACGCGGTTTGGAGCTACATCGGAATCTGACATTTGGCCGGAAGCAAACAACATGGAAATTGATGTTGAAAAACTCATAAAGGGTAAACTAGCCCGAAACAATGTATATGCTGGTAACGGCAATCCCTACAGCACACCTTACATGTTTGCAGACGGCAACCGTAAGATCACGATTGTTGGTAATCCAACCTTAAGTGAGGTAAAAACGATTATGATCGGTATACGGAATCCGAAAAAAGAAATCACGCCTGGTGATGATGGCTCATCCAAATGCGCTGTGGTATGGGTGAACGAACTCCGAATGAACGATTTTGACAACAACGGAGGATGGGCTGCCAATGCACGGGTAACAGCCAAGCTTGCTGATTTGGGAAATCTAACCCTATCTGGCGCTCGAAGCACGGATGGGTTTGGTAGTCTTGAAAGCAAATTGAACAACCGCCAAAAAGAGAATATTACTCAATACGACTTATCTACTTCCTTGGAGTTTGGTCGTTTTTTGCCTCAAAAAACAGGGCTGTCGATTCCACTTTACTTCGGCATTTCAGAAACATTTAGCAACCCACAGTACAACCCTCTTGATCCTGATGTTCCCTTTGAGATGGCTTTGGATGAAATTGAAGATGCGGGCAGAAGAAACCAATTGAAAAAAATCGCTCAGGATTACACCAAACGACAAAGTATCAACCTGACCAACATCAAAAAATCAAAAACTGGAGGTGGAAAATCGAGAATTTGGGATATTGAAAATTTCAACCTATCCCTTGGATATTCTCAAGTCTTTCATCGCAACATCAACTTGGAATTCGATGATCAACGCGACTACCTTGCGGCAATCGGCTATAATTTCGCGACCCAAGCCAAATACATCACTCCATTTGGCAAAGCCAAAGCATTACAAAAATCCAAATGGCTCCGACTTGTAAAGGATGTTAATTTCAATTTGGTTCCTACGAACATTACTTTCCGTACAGACATCAACCGTCATTATGGTGAAACCCAAGTGCGCGATTTAACTGAATTCGCATTCAAGCAACCCATTACATACAATAAGATTTTTACCACATCAAGACAGTACTCACTGCAACACGACATCACACGCAGCATTAAGTTTGATTTCAACGCCAACAACCTAGCCACTATTGATGAGCCATTCGGACGATTGGATACGCCGGAAAAAAGGGACTCTGTCAGAAAGAACTTTTGGAGCTTAGGGCGCAACACCGACTATAGACATACCGGATCCTTCAGCTACAATCTGCCTTTGAATAAAATTCCGATAACGGATTGGATTTCCGTTAACTCAAAATACATGTTTGATTACCATTGGCAAACCGGTCCGTTGTCGCTTGCTCCTGTCACCAACCAATTAGCGGTTAATCCCGCCATTGGAAATACCATTCAAAACTCAAACACGAAACAGGTAAACACTACCCTTACCTTCACCACATTATATAACAAGGTTCCCTATTTCAAAAAACTATTGGGACCAAAACCGCCCAAACCAGTTAAGCCTGTGGTGCAACCTAAGCCTGCAACTCCTGACACCACTGGAGGCAAAAAGAAAAAGGTTAAAACTCCTAGGACAAGCTTTACCAACTTGGAAAGGACTATCGCCAAAATCATATTTAGCACCAAAAACGCTTCGCTTAATTATAGCGAGACCAACGGAACCTTGTTACCTGGTTTCAACCGAACTTCCGAGCTTTTGGGTATGAATATGTATGACGATGAGAATGGAAATATGAATTTTGCTCCAGGCTTACCATTTGTATTTGGATCTCAAGCAGACATTCGATCCACAGCTGCAAAAAACAGATGGCTTGCCACCGATACTATTTTCAATGGAGTGTTTTCACAAACTTACACTCAATCCATAACAGGAAGAGCCACCATAGAACCTGTGGACGGTTTGCGTGCTGAATTGACCGTTAATAAGACCTTTTCCAGAAGCTCCTCCGAGAATTATCGAGCTACTTTAACAGGAGATTATCAAGCCTATACACAGCGAGAAACCGGAAGCTTTAGCATGTCCTTTATTGCCATTCGGACTGCTTTTGCAAAAGACCGAAAGGACTATAGCTCAGAAGTGTTCGATAACTTTTCTGCATTCCGAAAAGAAATATCTCTAAAACTTGGTTCTCAGAACCCATTGTCATCCGGATTGGATTCAGCCGGATATGCAGACGGGTATGGTGCAACATCTCAAGAGGTTTTGACTTATGCTTTCCTTGCAGCCTACAGTGGAAAATCGCCAGGAAAAATAAAACTCAAATCATTTCCAACAATACCTCAAGTTAACTGGAGAATCACATATGACGGTTTGTCAAAATTGAAATTCGCTCAAAAGCTATTCAGAAGCGTCAACATCAGCCACGGATACCGTTCCACCTACGGCATTGCGTCCTTCAACACCAGCTTGCTATACAATGAAAGTGGAAGTGCCAGAGACTTGGGAAATAACTTCATACCCAAGGAAGAATTCGGCGCGGTAACCATATCAGAGCAATTCTCACCACTGTTTGGCATTGATCTTAATTTCAAGAATAACAAATTGACTACTCGATTCGAGTACAAGAGGGACAGAAACATATCTCTATCTTTTACAGATATTCAGATTTCTGAGGTTAAAGGACAAGAATATGTTATCGGTGCCGGATATCGCTTTCGCGATTTCAAGCT
>JBKCHO010000146.1:0-25335 GCA_046302815.1 Bacteroidota bacterium
GGCTTGGGTATCTAATGAAATTGGCAAATACAAAGTTTTTATAAAAGATTTAGAAACGGGTAAAAGAAAAAAAATACTTAGGGGAGGTTATAGGACATTGCAGCACAAGCCCGACAGAAGTTTTCCTGTATTGACTTGGCACCCCTCTGGTAACTACCTGACGGTTTTCCTAGAAAGAAAGGGGCAGTTATGGATGGAATATCACCACCAAGACCGAAAGCCTAAAAAGGAACGAAGCAAGTTTCTTTATTTTGAAAAAGTGCTTCATGCCAGTTATTCTCCAAATGGACAGGAGATGGCAATTTCCGGTGTTCAGAATGGAGCTACTGATATTTTCGTTTACAATATCAGAAGCCGAACCGCTGTTAACCTGACCCAGGATTATCATGACGATCTATATCCTGTTTACTCACCTGAAGGAAATCGTATTTATTTTTCATCGAGCCGTGAAAATGATACACTTTCTGTTGGTAATGGTAGAGTCATTTCGTCGAATCATCAATATGATTTGTTTTCAACAGAATATCCTCGTTCTGATTCTGTATTAACAAGGATAACAAATACATCGGATGCAAATGAATTCTATCCTATGCCTTCCGACTCCAGTCGTCTTTTTTATTTAAGTGATAAGTCTGGCATCAACAACCTTTATCTCGCCACAGTGGATAGTATACTTGCTTATGTTGATACATCTGAACATTATCGGCCCGTTGTAATTAATCTTGCACAGTCTAATTTTTCTACACCTATTCTAGGGCACCACATGTCCAAGGATAATTATGTTGAGGCATATTTCAAGGACGGCAAATACCGTTTATCCGTACGATCGGCACCCAAACCCAATCTTAAAGATCCGATCAACCCGACTCAAACTCAAACTAGAAAACTGATGGAGGCTCGTAAATTAAATTCGAGCAAATCGGTTGTCAAACAACCTTCACAACCATCTGCAGTTCAGCCAAAGGAATCGATAAAGGTTGATACAAAACCTGCCTCAAGCGATACAACCAAAATAGACATTGAAAATTATGTTTTTCAAAGCGAGTTCCGTAGACCAACTAAGTCAAGAAAATCCAACCAAAAATCCGACTCGGATACCTCATCTACCTCTCTACCCAAAGCCATAGCCTCGACACAAGTCGATTCAATTCCCACTTCATCTAAACCCATAGAGGCGAAAGTAGACACCTTCATGTTACCGAAGCAAAGGAATTATGATTTGGCTTTTTCTACGGATTATTTTGTGACACAATTAGACAATAGTTTGCAAAATTCAACTTATCAGGCATATACGGGAGGGGCGTTTTATTTCGATCCCGGTTTGAATGCCTTGATTAAGGTTGGAATTTCCGACCTTATGGATGACTACAAATTATCAGGTGGTATTAGAATGTCAGGTGATTTCAATTCCAACGAGTATTTCCTCGGATACGAAAATCTTAAATACAGAACGGACCGTTCTTTCGCTTTTTACCGACAAGCCAGGGAGTTTATTGATGGATTTTCATATTATAAGGTCCATACTCATGAGGGTAAGGCAATGGTCAAATATCCATTCAATGACTTAACTTCCCTGCGAGGTTCGGTGTCCTTTAGAACGGATCGAGTCGTAAACAAGGCAACAGATTATGTTTCGCTTGTTGATTCCACCAGATATGATTATTGGGGAAGTGTCAAAGCCGAGTATGTTTTTGATAATACTATTTCTAAAGGCTTGAACCTTCTGAATGGTATGCGGTACAAGGTTTTCCTAGAGGGCTTTAGGCAAATAGACAAGAGTTCAACATGGCTGGGTGTTGTTGGATTGGATTTCAGGCACTATCAGCGAATCCACCGACAGATTGTTTGGGCCAGCAGGATAGCCGCTAGTTCCTCCTTTGGTGACCAAAAAATAGTTTACTACCTAGGCTCGCAAGACAATGCAATTGTTCCTTCGGATATATTCGACTATTCAATCCCCGTCGACCCAAACCAGAATTACGGTTTTCAGGCAATAGCTACCAACATGCGAGGTTTCATACAAAATATTCGAAATGGCAACAATTTCGCATTAATCAATAATGAAATCAGGCTTCCTATTTTTCAATATATACTTAACAGGCCTATCCGATCCGATTTTATCCGGAGTTTTCAGATGGTTGGGTTCTTTGATGTCGGTACCGCATGGAATGGATCTGACCCATATTCGAATAATAATTATTTCAATACTGAGGTCATTAATGGAAACCCTGTAACCGTTGTTCTTGATCGACAAGTAGAGCCAATCGTTGCTGGCTTTGGTGGAGGTTTGAGAAGTAGGGTTTTCGGATATTTTATGCGTGCCGATTGGGGTTGGGGTTATGAGGATGGTGTGGTCAGGGAACCAATATTTTATTTATCACTCGGCCTCGATTTTTAATATTTAACTTCTTTCAACAATATGAGTCAAATACCAGCTCTCCCATTGAATTTAATCGAAAAGGTCAAATCTTTGGCGCAATCTCACTGGGATTCCGTAGTCTCCATCCGTAGGCATTTACATATGCACCCAGAGCTATCATTCAATGAAAAAGAGACATGTGATTTCGTTTGGGCTCAATTGGATGCAATTGGTGTTCATAATAAGAAAAGACTCGCATCAACTGGAATTGAGGCATTGATTGAGGGTAGGAATGCTAATTCCAAATCCGTTGCTTTACGCGCCGATATGGATGCTTTGCCGATCAAGGAGCTGAATGATGTCCCCTACAAATCAAAAAACGATGGTGTGATGCATGCTTGCGGTCATGATGCACATACAGCCTCGCTTTTAGGTGCAGCATACATACTTCAAAATTTAAGAGAGGAGTTTGAAGGCACCATTAAATTAATTTTTCAGCCTGGTGAAGAAAAACTCCCTGGTGGTGCATCCTTGATGATTAAAGACGGTGTTTTGGAGAATCCTAAGCCATCTGCGGTAATTGGTCAGCATGTAATGCCTTTGATCGAGGTTGGAAAGGTTGGTTTCAGATCCGGAATTTATATGGCCTCGACAGACGAGTTATATTTGAAGGTGAAAGGAAAAGGGGGCCATGGGGCTATGCCTCATTTGAACATTGATCCGGTTTTGATTGCCTCAAACATTATAGTGGCATTGCAACAGGTTGTTAGTAGACATGCCAATCCCACTATGCCTAGCGTTCTTTCTTTCGGAAAGTTTATTGCCAACGGAGCAACTAATGTGATTCCCGACGAAGCCTATTTGGAAGGCACTTTCCGTACGCTGGATGAAAAATGGCGCGATGAAGCCCATGGTAAAATAAGATCGATAGTGGAGTCTGTCGCATCATCTATGGGTGCTGTAGCCGAGTTGGAGATTCGTAAAGGATATCCAGCTCTGTACAACAATCCATCTCTGACATCAGCTAGTCGTTTAGCCGCAGAAGAATACCTTGGAAAGGAAAATGTTTTGGATTTGGACATATGGATGGCTGCCGAGGATTTTGCTTATTACTCACAACATGCACCATCCTGCTTTTACAGACTGGGTACGAGGAACGAGGGGAAAGGTATTGTTTCATCGGTTCACACACCAACATTCGACATTGATGAAAAATCATTGTCGATTGGAATGGGGTTAATGGCATGGCTTGCTGTTTGCAGCCTATCCAAGTAAAAAAAAGTAAAGTAAGTTACTTTGACTTCTAAGATCAGTTGGCCATCTCGCTCATAAAGCGGATGCGCATAAGACGAATCTCCTCCTCGGAATAATCTTCCTCTCCCAAAGATTCTAATGCATCTTCAATGCTGTCGGTCTGAGCGGTTCGGAAATAATCATACACCTCATCCTGACGGTCTTCATCAAGCACCTCGTTGATATAATAGTTGATATCGATGCGAGTACCTGAGGACACGATACTTTCAATCTCAGAAATGATGTCGGAAACCGATATGCCCTTTGCTTCAGCCAGGTCTTCCAATGATATTTTCCTGTCGATGTTTTGAATAATATAGACCTTAAGGCCGCTTTTATTCACAACGGATTTTACTACCAAATCCATGGGTCTCTCAATCTCGTTTTCCTCAACATATCGTGAAATGAGATCTACAAAAGGTTTTCCGAACTTTTGAGCTTTACCGGGACCTACTCCGGCGATATTTTTAAGCTCATCCAATGTAATGGGGTATTGGATGGCCATTTCCTCCAATGATGTTTCTTGGAATACAACGAAAGGCGGTACATTTTTTTGCTTGGCTACTTTTTTGCAGAGATCCTTAAGCATCGAAAAAAGCTCTGCATCTGCGGCGCTTCCAGTGCCTCCCCCTGAGATGGGTTCGTCATCGTCTTCCCCTTCGGTATTGGTGTACTCATGATCCAAGGTAACATGGAACGATGTTGGATTTTCCATGAACGACTTACCTTCAGTAGTAACTTTCAGTAATCCGTAATGGTCGATATCCTTGACCAGTAGTCCGGCGAGAATCGCATGCCTGACAACCGAGGTCCAAAAACGAAGATCTGTATCGGCACCTTCTCCAAAAATTTCCAATTTGGAATGGTTGTGCAACTTTACGGATTGGTCTTCCTTTCCGAGAAGGACATTGATGACATGATCTGAAGCGAATTTTTCTTTCAAAGTCACGACGGCATCAAGTAAAAGAGCAACCTCATCTTGAGCTTCAACTTTTGTTTTCGGATGTAGGCAGTTGTCACAGCTTTGGCAATTGTCTTGATCATACTCTTCTCCGAAGTAATGTAAAAGGACTCTTCTCCTACACACGGATGATTCGGCATAGCCGACAGTTTCTATTAGCAATTGCTTGCCGATTTCCTGTTCGGCAACCGGCTTGCCTTTCATGAACTTTTCGAGTTTTTCGATGTCTTTGTAGCTGTAAAAAGCAATACACCGGCCTTCCCTGCCATCTCTACCGGATCGGCCTGTTTCCTGATAGTATCCTTCAAGACTTTTTGGAATGTCATGGTGAATTACAAACCGAACATCAGGTTTATCGATGCCCATGCCAAAAGCGATTGTGGCTACAATAACATCTGCTTCTTCCATCAGGAACATATCCTGGTGTCGAGCTCTTTGTCCCGCATCCAATCCAGCGTGATAGGGTAGGGCTTTAATACCGTTTACGGTCAAGGTTTGGGCAACTTCCTCCACTTTTTTGCGGCTCAGGCAATATACTATACCTGATTTACCCTGGTTAGATCGAATATATTTGATGATTTCCTTCATCACATCCACTTTAGGACGAACCTCATAATAAAGGTTGCCTCTATTGAAGGATGATTTGAAAACGCTTGCTTTAGTCATATTGAGGTTCTTCTGGATGTCCATCTGAACCTTTTCGGTGGCTGTTGCGGTGAGGGCAATGATGGGAACTTTGCCGATTTGTTCCATAATGGATCGCAACCTCCGGTATTCTGGCCTGAAATCGTGTCCCCATTCTGAAATACAATGTGCCTCATCAATAGCAAAGAAGGAGATTCGGATATCTTTCAAAAATGCCACATTCTCCTCCTTTGTTAAGGATTCCGGAGCGACATAAAGCAGTTTGGTCTTTTTCTGAAGGATGTCTTTTTTTACCTGTTGTATCTCGCCTTTGGTAAGTGAAGAGTTTAGAAAATGGGCAATTCCCTCGTCTGAGCCAAAACCCCGGATGGAATCCACTTGGTTTTTCATCAGAGCTATTAATGGAGACACTACAATGGCGGTTCCATCGCTAAGTATGGCGGGCAGTTGATAGCACATGGATTTGCCACCACCCGTGGGCATAATTACAAAGGTATCTTTACCATCTAATACATTCTTGATGATCGCCTCCTGGTCGCCTTTGAAAGATTCGTATCCGAAAAAACGCTGTAGTGCGCCTAGCAAAGTACTCTCCTCAACTAATTCACTCATCTCACTCTGATGTATTTTGTTATTTTTGTCCTATAAAGATATACAAAACAAATTGATTACAACCAACCCTCTTTGAAATAATTTTGAAATCGAACGAAGAAATAATTCGAATTGCTGTTAGCACCTTGGAAACCGAAGCTGTTGCCGTGGACACGCTAAAGTCATTTATTGGTCAACAATTTGTAGAGATTGTAAAATTAATTCACAACTCATCTGGTCGGGTTATCATAACCGGCATTGGAAAAAGCGCAATTGTTGCTCAGAAAATGGTTGCTACCATGAATTCAACGGGCACGCCTTCTATTTTTATGCACGCCGCAGATGCTATTCATGGAGACCTTGGAATAATCCAGAATAACGATGTCGTTATTTGTATTTCAAAGTCCGGTAACACCCCTGAAATCAAATTGTTAGTTCCACTTATAAAGGCGGGTGGCAACAAGTTGATAGGAATGGTAGGGGATTCGTCCTCTTTCCTGGCGCTGCAATCCGATTATATTTTGAACGCTTTTGTTGAAAAGGAGGCTTGTCCGAACAACCTCGCTCCAACTAGTAGTACCACTGCTCAAATGGCCTTGGGTGATGCGTTGGCTGTTTGCTTGTTGGATTGCAAAGGCTTTTCTGAAAAGGATTTTGCTCGCTACCATCCAGGTGGAGCTTTGGGTAAGAGACTCTACCTAAGGGTCGGCGATATTCAATCGATGAATCCGAAGCCTGAAGTCTCTCCATCCAGCTCATTGACAGATGTTATTCTAGAAATATCCTCGATGCGTCTAGGAGCTACTGCAGTTACCGAAAATGGCACCCTTGTAGGAATCATAACAGATGGTGATTTGAGGCGAATGTTGACTAGGGAAGGATCTGCACATGACCTTCGTGCAAAAGACATCATGACTTCCAGTCCCAAAACAGTAACGGCCGATATGATGGCCGCCGACGCTTTGCAATTGATGAAGGATTCCAAGATCACCCAATTGGTAGTCGTTGAAAATGGAGTTTATATTGGATTCATACATCTTCATGACCTGCTTAAAGAGGGTATCATCTGATCCAATTTCGCATTGAAATTCAAGAATGGCCCAGGGTAAAGATCCAAATACCGAAATGCATTTTCTAGACCATCTGGAAGCGCTTAGGTGGCATTTGGTACGGTCCGCTGCTGCTGTGGTCATCTTGGCTGTTTTGGCATTTCTCAATCCTGCTATTTTGTTCGATCAAATCATACTTGGTCCTAAGAACCCCGACTTTCCAACTTATAGGGCCTTGTGTTGGCTTGCAGAAAAATCAGGTGTTGATTTCTGTATCAGGGAAATCCCTTTTAATCTGATCAACATCGATATCTCCGGGCAGTTTACAACGCATCTGTATATCTCATTCATGGCTGGCTTCACAATGGCCTTCCCTTATTTCATTTGGGAAATCTGGTGTTTTGTTAAACCAGCTCTCACAAGTAATGAAATCAGTAACTCGCGAGGTGTGGTCGCAGCGACTTCAATCCTTTTCTTGTCAGGTGTTTTATTTGGTTATTTCGTTGTAGCGCCACTGTCTGTAAATTTCCTTGGGAGTTATCAAATCAGCGAACAGGTATCCAACCAAATTGGCTTGGGCTCTTTTATTTCAACCGTTACCATGTTGTCGTTTTCTTCGGGAATCGTGTTTGAGTTGCCAGTAGCCATTTATTTCCTATCCAAGCTTGGAATGGTCACTCCTCCATTCTTGCGAAAGTACCGAAGGCATGCCATGGTGGTTATCCTGATACTCGCCGCCGTGATAACACCTTCACCAGATATTACCAGTCAGATTTTGGTAGCAATACCGCTTTTTCTTTTGTACGAGATCAGCATCGGTGTTTCGGCTGCTGTAGAGCGGCGAAGGAACAAGGAACAGGCCTGATTCAAGACTTGCCTTTGTCTTTTTCATTTTTCCACTGCTGTGGAACCTCTACCAGGTAATAGTATATGACCGAAAGTAACCCCGCTCCGAAAAACACCACGGCCTGAGGACGCAAACCGTCATCGTAAAAAAACTCACCAACCATCCAAATGGAATTACCTGATATCCATAAACATACGGCTAGGTTATGGAATAGGTCCGATCTTACCGTCCGGCGAATCCAAGTGATATGTAGTGCCACAAGAATTGTTGGCATTACCATGAAAATCCCTGCCGGTTTCCAATCCATGATCCAACAAGTATCCTTTACCAGCCAAAGGAAAATATGTAGGTTCTCATATTGGCGAATCCGGGTAATCCTAAGCATGTTGCAAACTTAAAAATTGTTTTATCCCATTATAGTGTATTAAGCTTACTTTTGTGAGTATGGATCCCAATGTAAAGGAGTTCAACGACTACAGGTCAAGAATGAATGAGCGGATTTTGCAGTCCGACAACCTGGTTTTGAAACGACTTTTCAATTTAGACTCCAATACCTATGCTCAAGGTGCTTTGGATGTCAAGACCAAGGAGATGCTCGGACTGGTGGCTAGCATGGTTTTGCGCTGCGACGATTGCATCAAGTACCACCTTCAGAAATGTCATGAGGAGGGAGTAGGCATGGAGGAGGTATATGAGGTATTTGCCATAGCGAACATTGTAGGTGGAACTATCGTAATACCCCATCTCAGACGGGCTGTCGAATTTTGGGATCAATTGAATATGAAATGAAATCGCCAATGGTGTTTCGCGTCTTAGCGATAGTGTTTTTAATGGTTTGCTCCTTTGCTGATCAAGCCATCTCTCAAGCCACTAAGGTTTCGGGAAGGGTTATGGACGCCCTCACCAATGAACCCATTCCATTTGCTAATGTAGCCTTTAAAGGCACCTTGATTGGTGCAGTCACGGATATAAACGGAAACTTCAGTATTGAATCCGACAAAGCGACCGATTCCTTAACCGCTTCTTTCGTGGGTTATCGTCCTGTAACATTGAGAATATCCAAAGGGAAAAGCCAAACAGCTAATTTTCTTTTGAAAGCAAGCGAGGTAGAGTTAGTTGAGGTAGTCATAAAGGCTGGTGAGAATCCGGCCAATATATTACTTCGAAAGGTTATTGAAAATAAGGATTTGAACGATCGCACCAAACTCGATTATTACAAATATGAACTTTATAACAAATTAGAGTTTGACCTTACCGATATCCCACCGAACTTCAAGGAAAAGAAACTCATTAAACCTTTTTCTTTCATATTTGATAATGTCGATAGCAGTGTTACAAATAGCAAGCCCTTTTTACCTTTTTTCATTACGGAATCCATTTCTGAAATGCATTACCGTAAAAACCCAAAGAAAACCAAGGAGATTATCAAAGCCAGTAAAATATCAGGACTGGAAAATGAATCCATCACCCAATTTCTTGGTGATATGTATCAGAATGTAGATGTGTACGACAATTACATGGATATTTTCGGCAAAAGCTTTGTTAGTCCGATATCCAATGTAGGTTTGCTTTACTATAAATACTATTTGACGGATTCTGCATTCATTGGAGATCAATGGTGTTACAAGCTCAAGTTCAAGCCGCGGAGGAAGCAAGAGTTGACCTTTTCTGGAGAATGTTGGATTCACGACTCCACATTTGCCATCAAGAAAATAGATATGCGTGTTGTAGACGATGCGAATATAAATTTTGTGGAAGATTTAGCCGTTGTCAAGGAATATACCAGGATTGCAAACAGGCAATGGATGCTCACCAAGGAAATGATGGTTGTTGATTTTGCAGCTCGGAAAGATGGTATGGGTTTCATTGGAAGGAGAACGGCCTCATACCGCGATTTTGAAATAAATGTTTCGTATGATGACTCTGTTTTTTCAGGTTCTGAAGATATTATCGTCCAAGAGAACTCTTCACTCAAGGATGAGCAGTTTTGGGTGGATTCCAGGCATGACTCCCTGTCCATACGAGAGCAGAAGATTTACGCTATGGTCGATACCATAAAATCCTTACCTGCTTTCAAAACCTATGTAGATGTAATCACACTGTTTTTTACCGGTCATTACGAGATCGGTAAATTTGAAATAGGCCCCTATTTTAATTTATTTTCCTTCAATGATGTTGAAGGGGCTAGATTCAGGATCGGCGGCAGAACAGGGCGCGAATTCAGCAACCGATGGATGCTTGAAGGATACACGGCTTATGGCGTCAAGGATGAAGATTTCAAATATTCTGGAGGTGCAAGGTACATTATCAAAAAAAAACCAAGGATGTCCATTGGTTCACGCTACACAAACGATGTAGTTCAACTGGGACAAAGCGAAAATGCCTTTCAGGATGACAACATTATTTCATCCCTTTTTCGTCGAAATCCTGCCGATAAATTGACAAAGCAAGAGACATATAGGTTCTTTTTTGAGCAAGAATTTTTTTCTGGATTTTCTTATAAGCTGTCACTCGATCACGGATCGCTTTTCCCCTTGGGAAGTCTGGACTATAGTTATTATACTGATCCTGAAAGGACCCTTGTTAGTAATACAATAAATATGTCTGAAGCAAGTCTTGTTTTACGATTTGCATACCGGGAAAAATTTGTTGAAGGCAAACGGAATCGAATCAGCCTAGGCAGTGAATACCCTATCACCCGTATCGTGCTGACCTCTGGAATGAAAGGCTTTTTGGAAAGCGATTTTTCATACCAGAAAATAGTGGCTAAAGTAGATGATAGAATTCCTATGCCACCATTCGGCTACACCTATTATGCCATTGAGGCAGGAAAAATGTGGGGAGCGGTTCCATATCCACTTTTGCATGTTCATCAAGGAAACGAGTCTTATTTCTATGATTACTCCTCCTTCAATATGATGAACTACTATGAGTTTGTTAGCGACCAATATGCTTCAATTTTCATAGTGCACCATTTTGAAGGCCTGTTGCTCAATAATATACCTTTGCTACGAAAATTGAAATGGAGGGAAGTTGCTAGCTTGAGAGCTGTATATGGTGGGTTGTCCAAAGCCAACAGGGATTTGTTGGTAAATCCTAACGAGATAGGCTCATTGTCTGCCAAGCCTTATGCTGAGGCTGGATTCGGAATAGAAAACATATTCAAATTACTTAGATTCGATTTCCTTTATAGATTGTCTTATCTGGATAACCCGGATATAGCGAAATTCGGTATCAGGGGTAGTTTGCAAATCACTTTTTGATATTCCGCAATCTAATCTTCGAACATCAACCTAATCACCGCCATGCGACTCCGAGCAGAGAAACTAGTTAAGCGTTATAAAAGCCGAACAGTAGTCGATCATGTCTCCATTCATGTGGATCAAGGGGAAATCGTTGGATTGCTCGGGCCCAATGGAGCAGGGAAAACTACCAGCTTTTACATGACTGTGGGACTCATTCGTCCAAACGAAGGAAGGATTTATTTGGATGATCTGGAAATTACCTCTGAGCCCATGTATAAAAGAGCTCAGCTTGGAGTGGGATACCTTGCTCAAGAGGCTTCTGTTTTTAGAAAGCTCAGTGTAGAAGACAATATAATGGCCGTTTTGGAGATGACATCCAAAACGCCGCAAGAGCAAAAAGACAAGCTTGAGACCCTGTTAGATGAGTTCGGACTACAGCGTATCCGTAAAAATCGAGGAGATCTTCTTTCTGGAGGCGAGCGTCGAAGAACTGAGATTGCGCGTGCCCTGGCCGTTGATCCTAAGTTCATTTTGCTGGATGAACCCTTTGCAGGAGTAGACCCTATTGCAGTTGAAGATATTCAGCAAATTGTGGCCAATCTAAAACAGAAAAACATCGGTATACTCATCACCGATCATAATGTTCACGAAACCCTTACTATTACTGATAGGGCTTATCTGCTTTTTGAGGGAAGAATTTTAAAGGAGGGTACTGCACGAGATCTGGCCGAAGACGAACAGGTACGCAGAGTTTACCTCGGTCAGAACTTCACTCTAAGAATTTAATGGGCCTCTAACCAGTTCCTGCCTGTTCCTATTTCCACATCCAACGGCACTTTCATTTCAATGGCCCTCGTCATGCAGTCGCGGATGATGGGCTTTACGATTTCCAATTCATCATTCGCAACATCAAAAACCAATTCGTCATGTACTTGCAGGATCATTTTGGATTTAAGTCGCAGTTCTTCAAACTTTCCATGGATGTTTATCATCGCTACTTTGATTAGGTCGGCAGCTGACCCTTGTATAGGAGCATTGATGGCATTACGCTCTGCAAACCCCCGTACTACGGCATTTGCCGAATTAATATCCCTTAGATAACGCCTTCTTCCAAGAATGGTCTCCACAAATCCATTTTTCCTTGCGTTTTCTATACTGCGATCCATATAGCTTTTGATGGTGGGGAATTCACGGAAATAATTGTCAATAATATTGGCCGCTTCTTTTCGAGGAATGTTCAAGCGTTGAGAAAGTCCAAACGCGCTTATCCCGTAAATGATTCCGAAGTTGACCATCTTGGCGTTTCGTCTCATTTCAGGAGAAACTAATTCGAGTGGCACGCCGTAAACTTTTGATGCGGTAGATGTGTGGATGTCAAGTCCCTTTTGAAATGCCTCAATCATACTCTTATCCTCGCTGAACTCAGCTATGATTCTAAGTTCTATTTGGGAGTAATCTGCTGATAACAAGGTGTGATTCTTGCTTCGGGCTACGAATGCCTTGCGAACCTCTCGCCCCCTTTCTGTTCTAATAGGGATATTTTGTAAGTTGGGATTGTTAGAACTTAGTCTTCCGGTAGCGGCCACGGCTTGCTGGTAAGATGTGTGTATGCGTCCTGTTCGAGGGTTCACCATTTCAGGTAAAGTGTCTACATAAGTGTTTTTTAGTTTGACTAGCTGCCTATAGTCTAACACTTGCTGAACTACAGCATGTCTATCTGTTAATTTAGACAGAATGTCTTCACCTGTCGCATATTGTCCCGTTTTGGTTTTTTTGGCTTTGGGATCTATTTTCAAGTGCTCAAACAATACCTCACCAAGTTGTCTTGGTGAACCGATATTGAATTTCAAACCAGCTGATCCGTAAACAGATTTTTCTGCACTTATAATTTCTTTTTCAAGCAAATGCGAAAACTCATGCAATGCCTCTGGATCTACGGTTATACCTTCAATTTCCATAGATGCTAGTACTGGAATTAGAGGCATCTCCACTTCGGCAAAAAGTTTTGAGACACCATTTTCATCCAATTTCGATTCAAACACATTTCGAAGTTGAAGGGTGATATCCGCATCCTCCGAGGCATAATCCTTGACCGTTTCAACTTCCACTTCACGCATGCTTATTTGACCTGTTTTCTTTGACCCAATAAGCTCATCAATCTTAACGGTTTTATAGCCCAGATATACTTCAGCTAAAAGATCCATGTTGTGTCGCATATCAGGCTCAAGCAGATAGTGTGCTATCATGGTATCGAACAAAGGTCCCTTGACATTCACCTCGTACCATTTTAACATCATCAGGTCATATTTGATGTTTTGTCCTGTTTTCCCAATTAGCTCGTTTTCGAACACTGTCTTGAATTCATGCAATATGGAGCGGGCTTCATCATAGTTTTCAGGTAGTGGTACATAGTATGCTTGGAATGGTGTGATACAAAAGGAAAGTCCTACGAGCTCGGCCCTGTTGGCATCTATGTCTGTGGTCTCGGTATCAAAGCAAAATGAAGGAGATTCGGATAGGTTGGTTATTAATCCAGTCCTTTTCTCAGCGGTGTTGCAAAGGATGTATTCGTGACGGGTAGTAGCTATATTTTCAAGAGCAATGTTGTTTTCTGGAATAGTATCAACAATAGGATCGGATACGGATGCGAACAAATCCGGTTGAGACTCGGATTGCGCAATAGGAGAAACTTCTTCATCCAAAACTTTTTTTGCCAACGCCCTGAACTCAAGCTCTGAAAATATATCTCTTAGTAAATCCTTGTCAGGTTCTTCTAAAGCAAGCGCCTTCTCATCAAATTCAACCGGAACATCGGTAATTATGGTTGCTAATTTTTTTGACATGATAGCCATGTCGGCATGTTCACGGACTCTTTCACCCAGCTTACCTTTAATGTTGCCAGCATTTGCAATAACATTTTCCACCGAACCGAACTCGGCAATCAGTTGTTTGGCGGTTTTTTCACCAACCCCTGGAATCCCTGGAATGTTGTCGGCCGAATCGCCCCACAAACCAAGTATATCAGTTACCTGCTGCACATCATTGATCTCAAATTTTTTTAAAATCTCAGGAATACCTAAAACTTCGGCGCCAGATCCGAATGAGGAAGGTTTATACATGAAAATATGATTGCTTACCAACTGGCCAAAATCCTTGTCAGGAGTCATCATGAAAACTTCAAAACCTTTTCGTTCAGCCTCTTTTGCCAAAGTGCCTATGATGTCGTCTGCTTCAAAACCCTCTTTAATGATGATAGGAATTCGAAATCCCTCCAAAATTTTATGAATGTATGGAATGGATCTTGAAAGGTCTTCCGGCATGGATTCCCGATGCGCTTTGTAATCAGCAAAACTCTCATGTCGCTCAGTAGGAGCATCCGTATCAAAAGACACAGCAATGTGGGTTGGCTTTTCCTTATTAATTACCTCCAAAAGAGTGTTTGTGAATCCAAACATAGCCGAAGTATTGAGCCCTTTAGAGTTGACTCGGGGACTCTTGCTGAAAGCGAAATAGGCACGGTAAATCAGTGCCATTCCGTCGAGAAGGAAAAGTTTTTTATTGATGTTCATGTTGATGATACAGAAATTACTGGGTTGATAGATTCGTTATTTGTAAAAATAGCGCTTATGGAGCACATGTTGGCTTCCAACTTTTGTTGTTTTGATTTTACATATCGGGTCTGATCCCAATACATTGAATAAAATAAAACCGAATTAATTTTTCCAACCGTTTTAGGGGGATTTGTATGAATTTGGACCATTTATCGTTTAGTATATACGAGGCTGAAAACCACGCCTTTAAAATTTTTAAAGTCTTTTAGTTTTAGGTTGGATTTGATTGTGTTTAATGCGATTGACTCAAATTCTGTAATTTCACTTTATGAAAGGTATTATACTAGCCGGAGGTTCGGGAACACGACTCCATCCATTGACATTGGCTGTTAGCAAGCAATTGATGCCCGTTTATGATAAGCCGATGATTTATTACCCTTTGTCAGTCTTAATGATGGCTGGGATCAATGAGATTTTGGTGATTTCGACGCCCCACGACCTCCCTCATTTTAAGAAGTTGCTTGGTGATGGTTCGCAAATCGGTTGTCGTTTCGAATATGCTGAACAACCTGTTCCGAATGGACTCGCACAGGCTTTCGTAATCGGAGAAAAATTCATTGGCAATGATAAAGTGGCTTTGATATTAGGTGACAATATTTTTTATGGTACCGGTTTGGAGGAGTTACTGATGCAGAACTGCAATCCTCATGGTGGAGTGGTTTATGCCTATCATGTTTCAGATCCTGAGCGCTACGGTGTCGTCGAATTCGATTCCAATGGTAAAGTTATCTCCATCGAGGAAAAGCCTCAAAATCCCAAGTCAAATTATGCCGTTCCAGGATTGTATTTTTATGACAACGGCGTGGTTGAAATCGCCAAATCACTGAAGCCAAGCGCCCGTGGCGAATACGAAATAACAGATGTGAATAAGGAGTACCTACGGCAAGGTAAATTATCTGTGGGATTACTTAGCCGAGGCACTGCTTGGCTCGACACCGGAACATTTAACTCCTTGCTACAAGCTTCCCAATTCGTACAAGTAATCGAAGAGCGACAAGGATTGAAAATCGGTTGTATTGAGGAAATCGCCTACAGAAAAGGCTTCATCAATCGTCAACAACTATTATCGATAGCTGAGCCTCTTCGTAAGAGCGGTTATGGTGAATATCTGATTAATCTGCATTAATGAATATCATGCAAAGAAACATACTCGTAACTGGAGGCGCTGGCTTCATTGGAAGTGCTATAGCACAAAAACTAGCCGATGACGCGGCCAATTATGTCGTTGTGGTCGATAACCTTCATACAGGAAGCACTCAAAAGTTGCCGGTTTCCAAATATGGCAATGTCAAGTTCATAAAGGCCAATGTGAACGATTTCAAGGATATATCTAGCATCTTTAATGCATACCGATTCGAATATGTATTCCATTATGCTGCCTTGGTTGGCGTAAAAAGGACTTTGGAAAACCCCGTGATGGTTTTGAATGACATCACTGGCATAAAAAATGTACTGAATCTTAGTAAGAATACGGGAGTAAAGAGGGTGTTTTTCTCTTCTTCTTCTGAAGTTTACGGCGAACCCGTTGAATTTCCCCAAAACGAACATACTACTCCGCTCAACTCTCGACTCCCTTATGCCATCGTAAAAAATGTAGGGGAGGCTTATTTGCGATCGTTTAAGCAGGAATACGATTTGGATTTCACCATTTTCCGGTTTTTCAACACTTATGGCCCCCAACAGAGCAGCGATTTTGTGATGTCCCGATTCATCAATGCTGCACTCACCAATGCGGATATCACCATTTATGGTGATGGGTCTCAAACACGAACCTTTTGCCATATCGATGATAATGTGGATGCTTGCCTAAGCGCATTTTATAACAACCAGGTTCTGAATGATGTTGTAAACATCGGCACCGATGATGAGATTTCAATTTTGGAACTTGCGAAACGAATTATCAAAATCAGCGGTTCCTCTTCCAAAATAGTTTTTCTGCCTGCCTTGAAGGAGGGAGATATGACACGCCGTTGCCCTGACAATACCAAAATGAAGGAGCTTTTGAATCGTTCTCTTACTCCTTTGGACGATGGGATCCGGATTCTGATTGACCAGAGGAAATCGATTTTGGTATGAGAAAAGTGCTTCCCGTTGCAGAATTAAGGGGTATGGTTGAGGATGGTATTTCCCATTTGAAATTCCCCTTGAGCCCAGCAGATTTGTATGATCCCATAAACTACATGTTATCTCTTGAAGCAAAAAGAATGCGTCCCGTTTTGGCATTGGCTGGCGCGAATCTTTTTTCTGATGAATTGGATTCAGTGGTAAAACCCGCTATCGGCTTGGAGGTATTTCACAATTTCACCCTGTTACATGATGATATCATGGATAACGCACCACTGCGCCGTTCCATGGAAACCGTACACGCCAAGTGGAATCCCAATGTAGCCATTTTGTCCGGCGACACGATGTTTGTTAAAGCCTGCCAATTGATGCTTGAGACTCCCGACGCTGTTATTCGTCCCGTTATGGAGTTATTCCATCAAACTGCGATCGAGGTTTGTGAAGGCCAACAAATGGATATGGATTTTGAATCAATGTCCAATGTCAAAGTGGAGGATTATATCACCATGATCACCAATAAAACAGCTGTTTTATTGGCATGTTCTTTAAAAACAGGAGCGATTATTGCCGGGGCGGACAACGCAGATTCAAACAGTCTTTATGAATTTGGTAGGGATATGGGCATAGCCTTCCAGTTGCAGGACGATATTTTGGATGTTTTTGGTGACATGACCAAGGTAGGAAAGGTTCAGGGTGGTGATATAATTGCCAACAAGAAAACATTCCTCTGGATAAGAGCCTTTGAATTGGCCAATAGCGATGAATTGGCAGAATTGGAATTTTGGTCTACAGGTATTAATGCGGATCCTTCTAAAAAAGTGGAAACCATCACGGCCATTTACAATCGTATTGGAATTCGCGAGCTGGCTGAGGCTGAAATGTCCAAATACTTCGAATCAGCAATGCGCCACTTGGATGCTGTTAAAGTTCCTAAAGACAGAAAATCAACAGTTTTGGGTATAGCGGAAAAATTGATGGTTCGGGAAAAATAAGTTCTTCCATTGGAACCCCAAGAGTTTTTCACTCGGCTTTTGCCAATCCTTCCTTGAAGACGCTCAAGCATCGCTCCCTTGCAAACTTATGTTCCACTATGGGTTGAGGGTACTTCCTAAAATCTTCAAATTCAGGAACCCACTTTCGTATGTATTTATATTCCGAATCAAATTTTTTTGTTTGCTCATAAGGATTGAAAACCCTGAAATAAGGCGCGGCGTCACAGCCGCTCCCTGCTGCCCATTGCCATCCGCCGTTGTTGGCAGCTAAATCGAAGTCAAGGAGTTTTTCGGCAAAATAGGCTTCTCCCCAGCGCCAATCAATCAAAAGATGCTTTACCAGAAAGCTTGCAGTAATCATCCGAACTCGGTTATGCATGAAACCGGTTGCATTTAGTTCACGCATTCCAGCATCCACAATAGGATACCCCGTCATACCCTTGCACCATTTTTCAAACTCGTCCTCATTGTTTCTCCACTTGATTCGGTCATAGGCAGGCTTGAAAGCCCTTTTTGCTGAGTGAGGGAAATGCCAAATGATCATATGGTAAAAGTCACGCCATATAAGTTCATTCATCCAGGCTTCGCTCTTTTTCTCGAGCGCTGAAGATGCAAGTTTTCGAATGCTTACTGTTCCGAAGCGTAAATGAACACTAACTCTAGATGTGGCGGGAAGTGATGGAATGTCGCGCCACTCCTTGTAATGCTCCAATATGCCCTCTCGGATTTCAACGGGAGGGAAGGGAATGTTTGGTCTCCCGAAACCCATCGATTTCAAATCATGAATGGAGTTCGATTTATTTTGAAGAACCTTGTCAAGTAATTTTTCCGACGGGTAAGGCTTCAAAGCAGAATCGCTCAGGGTTTTGTAAAACTTATTTTTGAATGGAGTGAAAACAGTGTAAGCTAAACCGTCGTCCTTTACCACCTCTGACTTTTCGAAAATCACTTGATCCTTGAAGGATTTGAATTGAACCCCCGAGTAGGTCAGAAGATTTTGAACGGATTCATCTCTTTGCCTAGCATAAGGTTCATAGTCATGGTTGGTGAATACGGAGTCGATTTCAAAATTCTCACACCAATGGGCCCAAGCCTCCTCCGGTGTTCCAAAAAAACTCAGGATTGACCCTCCATTTTTTTTCAATTCCGAATCCATCAACATCAATTGGTCGTGAATAAAAGTAACTCGCGCATCCTCTCGGTTGGTGAGCTTATCAAGGATATTTCGGTCGAATATGAATACGCATTGGACCGGTTTGCCCGCTGAAAGAGCTTCAAAAAGCCCATGGTTATCGGCCAGCCTTAAGTCTCTTCGAAACCAAAAGAAGTTGCATTTCGTTTTCATTTTCCAAATAGGTTACGAAGCGCCATGTCGGCTTGTGGATATGTGAATTTGAAACCTGTGCGTTCAATTTTTTTTGAGGACACCCGAGTGCCATGAACCACAATTTTGGACATCTCACCCATCAATAAACGCATTAAAAAAGCCGGAATGCGAATCCGCAAAAAGAACCCGCCTAGAATTTGGCCTATCAATATCATGAGGTTCCTATTGGTGAGCGGACCAGGAGCAACAGCATTGTAGATACCATTCATGCTTTCATCTTGAATAGCCCTAACCATCAGTCTGCAGAGGTCATCGATATGTATCCAACTTTGATATTGGTTCCCGCTGCCAAAAATGGGCAAAACCCGGAAAGCCATGGGCTTTTTGATTTCCGCCAACATGCCACCTTCATTGCTTAAAACAATGCCAATCCGGTAGATCACAGTTCGTAGTCCATTCGAACGGAACATTCGTGCTTCGGTTTCCCATCGGACACAAGTTGTACCAAGAAAGTCATCTGTTGCAGGGCTCTCCTCATTCATGATCATTTCACCCGTATCGCCGTAAATTCCCGTAGCCGATGCGTTGATAACCAGCTTGACTTGGTTAGGGTATTTATGAATAGATTCCACCAACAGCTTGGTCGACAAAACACGGCTATTGATGATTTTCCTTCTTCTCCATGGCGTCCAAAGGGCGCCTGCGATGCTCTCGCCAGCCAAATTGATAATTACATCTGCCTGTTCTATGGCCGAAAGGTCAATTTCACCATTAGATGGATCCCAATGGAATATACCCTTGCCGGGATTTGATATCGCCCTACTTAATCGAATAACTTTGAAGTGACGGCTCTCCAAAAGTTCGGATAATCTTTGACCGATCAATCCGCTGCCTCCTGCAACTAGAATGGTTTTGGTTTGTGACATGTTAAAATTCAAACAATAATTCTCAAGCTAAAGTTTACGCCAAATTAATAGGTTGTGGCAATTGCTGTTGAAAAACCATCAAAAGTCATATTGCAATCGGCAATTGCGATGTTAATTTTGTAGCCATGAAATACAAAAAACACATTTTCATTTGCAACAACCAGCGCACATCGGGCGATCGTAAGAGTTGTGGAGAAACCCATGGGCTTGAATTGGTCAAGGCTTTCAAAAAATTGATTTCGGATGCAGGAATCAGTGTGGATGTGAGGGCGCAGAAGGCCGGTTGCATGGATGTTTGTGATTTGGGTCCAGTCATGGTCATTTACCCTGAGGGTGTTTTTTATGGAAATGTGGGTTTATCAGATGTGGATGAAATATTTCATGAACATGTGCTCAACGATAGGCCCGTAGAACGGCTCAAGCTTTCTTTTGGCAAGAAATAGAATGACTATCGATATTGAACCATATCGGCACGACCTTGAAGTTATCCGGGACACCGCCCAACAGGTTATCCGCGACTTCGGATTGTATGGTTTTCAAATTCAATTCACAGGGAATGCCCACACAGCCTATGCTGAACTGCATGCGCAGTTGGTACCAGCACTTCAGCAATTGGAGAAATCGGGTCGGGACCAAATTCGATCCTTGCTATACCGAATAGACATCCCCGAAAGGGATTTTGCGCAAATAACTGTAAATCAATCGAAAGAAAGTTTTTGGAGTGAGTTGGCTGGACTTATTCTTCGCAGAGAACTGACAAAAGTGATTACCAGAAAACTTTTCAGCCCTAGCAATGGTTTGTAAACTCTGAAACCCGACAGATCGGATGAATATGTATCCGGATTTTGCCCGTAAGACTAAGAACAGCAGATCATGAATCACTTTTCGATTAAAGATATTGAGAACCTCACGGGAATTAAGTCACACACCCTTCGTATCTGGGAACAACGCTACGGTATTCCACACCCCAAGCGCACTGCTACCAACATTCGATACTATGACGGTGATGACCTAAAGCTGTTGCTAAATGTCTCCATGCTCAACAGGCAGGGCTACAAGATTTCCAAGCTTACCAAACTTTCTAAGGATCAGCTGGAGCAAATGGCCTTTGAACAGGCGCTCAGTGATACTGACACAGATTCACAAGTAGACGCCATGCTGTCTGCGATGTTCAGTTTGGATGAGCCAGGTTTCGATAAGGTCTTGTCGTCTCATTTAGTGCGTCATGGTTTGGAAAAGACCATGATTGATCTTTTCTTTCCTTTCTTGAAGAGGGTAGGTGTTCTTTGGCAAACGGGTCAGGTCAATCCAGCCTATGAGCATTTCATGAGCAATTTGATCCGCCAAAAAATGATTGTTGCCATAGACTCGCTCAATGTGCCGACAAAATCGAACTCGAAGAAATTTGTAATGTTTCTTCCAGAAAACGAAACGCACGAGCTAGGCTTGCTGTTTGCCCATTACATCGTAAGATCCCGTGGGCATAACAGTCTTTATCTAGGTCAAAACCTGGCCTATACCGATTTAGATGGTTTGGTAATGCAATACAACCCGGAGTATATCATGTCGGTTGTCACGGCTAGTCCTCCCAAGCAAACGGCTCAGGAGTTTGTTACAAAACTGGGAGAGCGTTTCAAAAAGCAAACCATCGTTTTAACGGGATTCCAAATTACCTCGCATGGTTTCCTTAAGTTCACATCAAACACCAAAGTCATACAAAGCTTTGGTGATTTCGTTGCCTTCGTAGAAGGTGTTTGATTTTACTCCGCTTTAACTAGCAGATAATTTTTCTTGCCTTTCTGCAAAAGCAGGTATCTGCCGCCGATTAATCTTGATGAATCCACGGTAATTGCCATGTCGTCGGTTTTTTCTTTGTTCAGGCTAACTCCACCTGCAGCAACCAATTTTCTGGCCTCACCCTTGGAGGGCAATAACCCTGTCTTTTCAGTCAGCAGGTCCAAGAGGGGTATTCCCGAATCCAATTCAGATCTGGATATAATGGCTTGCGGAACGCCTTCCATTACATCCAACAACATCCTTTCATCGATATTCCTCAGCAACTCCGCCGTCCCTTGTCCAAAAAGGATTCGGCTGGCCTCTTCGGAGTTTCTTAGGTCATCTTCGGAGTGGATTCGAATGGTAAGGTCACGCGCCAATGCTTTTTGCAGAATGCGTTGCTCAGGAGCAGCGGCATGTTGCTTTTCCAAGGATTCAACCTCGTCCCTAGGTATAAAAGTGAAGATGCGAATGAAGCGAGATGCGTCATCGTCGGCGCAATTCAGCCAAAACTGATAAAACTGGTAAGGGGATGTTTTGCGTGCATCGAGCCAAACATTTCCCTTTTCCGTTTTTCCAAACTTGCTG
This sequence comes from Bacteroidota bacterium, assembly GCA_046302815.1. Lineage (GTDB taxonomy): Bacteria > Bacteroidota > Bacteroidia > AKYH767-A > OLB10 > JALRAP01. The sequence continues at coordinate 22,275 of JBKCHO010000146.1, forward strand.
CCATCGCTTTTCGTGATCAAAGGAGAAGTCAGCGCGAAAGCCTCTCCAGAAGCCTTCCGGCGGATCAATTCGGTTCCAGTGACGATGTTGCCCCATTGATCAGAACCGCCCATTTGTAAACGGCAGCCTTTGTTGTTGAACAGCCAAAAGTAATCGTATCCCTGAACCAATTGATAGCTGAATTCGGTGAATGAGAGACCTGTTTCCAAACGGCGCTTAACCGAATCCTTGGCCATCATATAATTGACGGTGATATGCTTTCCAGCATCACGAATGAATTGCAGGAAAGACATGTTTTTAAACCAGTCGTAGTTGTTGACCATTTCAGCACTGTTAGCTCCACAATTGAAGTCGAGGAACTTTTCAAGTTGTGCTCTAACACATGCCACATTGTGGTTTAAAGTTTCTTCATCGAGTAGGTTCCTTTCTTCCGATTTTCCGGAGGGGTCTCCCACCATGCCGGTGGCTCCGCCAACGAGCGCTATGGGCTTGTGTCCGGCGCGCTGAAAATTCATAAGTAAAATGATTTGCACCAAATTGCCTATGTGCAGTGAATCTGCTGTGGGGTCAAAGCCGATGTATCCGGTGGCCATACCTTTGGCGAGGTATTCTTCCGTTCCTGGCATGATATCATGGATCATGCCTTTCCATCTCAGCTCTTCTATGAAATTCATGGATGTGTAATAGTTTGGTGCAAAGATAGGATTCGCGATTTACCCCGCAATTCAATCCGGCTCTAGGTATTGTAGACCGCCCGTGTGGATTGCCAAGACCTTAGTGCCCCTTGCAATTCTTCCATCTCGAATCATTTTCTCTATACCAAAGAGCATTTTTCCTGTGTAAACCGGCTCAATTCTTATGGCGTGTTTCATATAAAAATCATGGCAATAGCGTTCTAATACATCATTTTTCCTGGCATAACCGCCAAAATCAAATTCCCGGATTATCGCGGCACGAGGTTCATTCACAATCCATTTATCCAAAGTACCCTGGTCGCGAAGCACGCTGAATCCCCATAACATTTGGTGCTCCTTCAGTTGACGCATCATACCAGCTGCGGTTGTACCGGTTCCACAGCAAACGGCAACTAAATCAAATGTTTCATCAAGTGGCTCCAGAATCTCGGCGCATCCATCCAAACCTAAAGAGTTGGCGCCTCCTTCAGGTATGAAAAGCCAATCGGGAGTTCTTTCCAATACGCTTTCAGCAAATCCATCTTGGTATCGATTCATGTAAACTTTTCGGGTAACGAAAACCAACCTCATTCCGTCGAGCTGCGCCCTTTTCAAGGTGTGGTTATCAATGGTTTCGCCCCTTACAATACCTGTTGTATGGAAACCGTAATTCCTGCCAGCCCTGGCTGTGGCAGCCAAGTGGTTGGAATAGGCTCCACCTACGGTTACCAAATGCCCAATTCCAAGTTTTTGGGCTTGAATCCGGTTGTTTTTAAGTTTATAGAACTTGTTGCCACCCAATATAGGGTCCTTCCAACACAGCAGCTTGAGCATTAAAGTAACCCCATAATCGCCGTAGCTTATGGAATGGTATTTGGTATCGGATTGGGTGAACATAAGTCCCGGTTCGTCTGTTTCACCCTAAATTTAGAGTAAATTTGCATCATGTCTTTCACAGATAAGTTCGATCCTGATGACTATTATCTTTCCCCGGAAGGTTACATCATCTTTACGGAAGCATACCACCTGAAAAGGGGCTACTGTTGCAACAGCAATTGCAAGCATTGTCCCTGGAAAGATAAGAAGGTTTCAGGGACTGAAGATCAGAAGCCGATCGACAACAATAATCCAAATAATTAGGCCATGACGGTAATTTCTAGCAAGCTCGATTTAACTAAGACCAAAACACCGACCGGAACTTCCATTTCTTGCAAGGGTTGGATTCAGGAAGCTGCACTTCGTATGCTTCATAACAATCTCGACCCGGATGTAGCCGAGCGTCCAGAGGATCTAATCGTTTATGGTGGAACAGGCAAGGCCGCTCGCAATCCACAATCTTTTGACCTTATCGTTAAAGCGCTCCGTGATCTCAATGAGGATGAAACCCTACTGGTTCAATCTGGAAAGCCTGTTGGTATACTGCCCACACACAAGGATGCCCCAAGAGTAATCATCAGCAACTCCATGCTTGTGCCCCATTGGGCCAACTGGGAACATTTTCGTGCCTTGGAGGCAAAGGGATTGACCATGTACGGACAAATGACGGCGGGATCATGGATTTATATCGGTTCTCAAGGCATAGTACAAGGAACCTACGAGACATTCGCCGAAGTGGCCAGGCAGCATTTCGGCGGTTCACTTAAGAACACCATTTCCGTTACTGCGGGCTTGGGTGGAATGGGAGGTGCACAGCCACTGGCCATTACCATGAATGAAGGGGTTTGCCTTGCGGCGGATGTCGAAGAGTGGCGAATTCAGAAGCGGATAGATACGCGCTATATCGATGTGATGACTCATAACATTGATAATGGAATCGACCGTGCATTGCGTGCAAAGGAAAAGGGCGAGGCTATTTCAATCGGTGTGGTTTGCAACGTAATTGATTTGCTGGAACGGATGTTGGAGCGTGGCATTATCCCGGATGTGCTCACCGACCAAACGTCTGCGCATGATGCCTTGGTAGGTTATTTTCCGCATGGCCTCAATACGGAACAGGCTCGGGTATTACGCGATTCCGACCCTGAAAAATATGTGCATTTGAGTAAGGAAAGCATGGTTCGCCACGTGAAGCTCATGCTGGAGATGCAGCAAAAAGGCGCCATCACATTCGATTATGGTAACAACCTGCGTGGCCAGGCCTATGAAATGGGTTTGAAAAACGCATTTGATTTCCCCGGTTTTGTGCCGGCTTATATCCGTCCCCTTTTCTGCGAAGGCAAAGGGCCTTTCCGTTGGGCAGCCTTGTCGGGCGATCCACAAGATATTTACGAAACCGATAAGCTCATCCTGGAGTTATTCCCAGAGAACAAGGGCTTGGAGCGATGGATCAAAATGGCGCAAGAACGGATTGCGTTCCAAGGTTTGCCCGCACGTATTTGTTGGCTTGG
>JBKCHO010000147.1:0-23597 GCA_046302815.1 Bacteroidota bacterium
AGAAACTGGTTTTGGAAATGCTCCACTTTTGCCATCAAATCCCTGGATGTGTTTCGAGAGGCAACTTCCTCTAAACGGCGACGAAAAACAGTCAGGTCATCATAATAAAAGTCGATTTTGTTAAGCCATTCGCGATGTTCGCTGTGGAGTACTTCAAGTTTCGTGGTTTGCATGTTCTTGTTGTTTGACAATACAAATGTCTTTCAACCTGACCTGCCAGGACATGACAAGCGTCAACAACAAACATGATTGATATCAGTCCATTAAAAAAGTCAATCTTCGTGAAGGGATTCCTCCTCGCCGTAGGCTCCTGAGGCATCGGCTGAGGTGCCATGGATCTCGGGATGGCGAATGGAACCACCAGAATTGCCAGTCCTAGCCATTAAAAGGAATGAAACAACGATAAAAGCAATATTGATGGCAAGCAATATGCGATTCAGGGATTCTGACTTTCGACCTGCCAATAGGGTTCCAAGGGCAATTGCTCCTGAAACCAACATGGTCCAATAAGCCAACTCGGCCTGTTCCTCATGTTCTTCGATGGAAACTTCACTCACACCGATAATGCCCTCCACTGAATGCTCGGCTTCTTCACCTGACAAAAAAACGGGAATGGTTATGAGTGAGACAACCACCAAAGTCCAAAGGGCAGCTCTGCAAAGAATGTCCTTTTTTAGAAAATAACCGAAAAGCAAAAGGGCCAATGCAAATAGTGGCCCCAGGATGGGAAAATGGTTTAACAGGAGGTGTATGTGAACTCCATTCATCGGGAAAAGAAAACGATTACTTGTTATCGATTTCCTTCTTACTCTCGTCCGATGATTTTCCGCTGGAAGCATCCTTGAACTCTCGGATGCCCTTTCCTAATCCACGGGCGAGTTCCGGAATACGCTTGCCGCCGAAGAACAAGAGCAATACCACCAGAATCAGAATAATCTCGGTTGCGCCTAATCCGCCTATGAATGCCAATGTGCCGCCAATTGTCATGGTTGTTTGTTTTGGTTATGCAATATTAGTGAAATATAGGCAAAAGTCAGCCACCCGAGGCTAGCCAAGCCGACGGATCCAGCTTTTGGGTGCCTCTCCATATTTCCAAATGAACCTCCGCTAAGCCACTCTCTGGATCGGTATATACCTTGCCAATAATTTGCTTTGTAGATACGCGGTCTCCTTTTTTCACATTAACCGTTTCTAGATTGGAATATACAGACAAGTATTCGCCGTGACGGATTATGACCGCACTGTTAGCCCCGGGTATGTTGATGACTCCCGTAACTTCACCTTCAAAAATCGCACGGGCACGACTACCAGCTACAGACCGTATATCAACTCCATTGTTATACACCTTGACTCCCTTGAGCTCAGGGTGAGGGTGCTCACCAAATCTCTCGCTGATCCTGCCCTTTTCCACAGGCCAAGGCAATCGTCCTCGATTGTTGGAAAATCCCGTTGATAGTTTTTGAGCCTCCGGTGTGAGTGTGAATACATTTTCGGATGTTACATTTTTCTTCCCCGATGCGGTAGCCTTCTTTTTAGCCGCTTCAATTTCCTTTCGAACCAAATTATCAATGGCCCTATCCAACTTTTTCTTTGCACGCTGCTTGTCGGCTAGTTGCTTTTTGAGTTTCTCCTCGCGCTGTTGTAAGCTGGATAGGATTTTATCTTGTTCCTTCTTATCCTTTTCAAGTGCGGTTTTCTGATCCAGCTCCGCATCCATAAGGGACTGCTTTTCGCTCATGGTGCTTTCTAGCTGTTGCCTCTTATCGGATAATTGTTTGTGTGTTCCTGTAATGAGCTCCGCTTGCTTGCGCCTGTGTTCGCTGTATTGACGCAAATATGTAAGACGCTTGTAGGCTTGGTTGAAATCCGTAGCGGCAAAAACAAACATCAGCCGTTGATAACTGCTCCTGTTTCGCTGAGCAAAGCGGACCATATTGGCGTACTCAACCTTGAGCTGGCTTAACCGCTTTTCCAAGCTGCTGATTTCACTGCCGGTGCGACCTATTTGGTTTTCCAGACCATCCATTTCAATGGTGATTTCCCGAATCATCTCTTGGCGCAACCGAATCTTTTTCTTCAAAGCAGCCACTTGCTGGGATGTTAACTTTTTACTTTTGGAAGTTTCCTTAAGCTGACGATTGGTATCGTCTATCTCCCGCTGTAGCTTCTGCTTTTTTTGCTCTAACTCTTTTTTGGATTGCCCATCTGCATGCCAAGTAGCCAACAAAAGGATCATACCTAAGAAGAAAAGAAACCTACTGCATCTTCTCATAGCCTTGTGGTATTGTGAATGGAAATTCCAAATCAGTATTTACCGATATTCGACTGTATTCAATATCGATGCGTATTTGTTGACCAGATTTCACCAGGGTTGAGGAACGGAAAGGAAAAAGTCCCCCATCGGTAGTTCTGAAATCATAATATTCTGTGAGCAATGATTTCTGAACTCTTAAATCCTCTATGCTTAGCTTCATCACCCTATAAGTGCTGTCTTCTACCCACACATCCTGAACAACAGGCTTGGTGATATCCACATCCTCCAATGATCGTTTTAGTTTCCTTTTGCTCATAGTGGAGAGAATATAGCAGCTATCTTCCACATAAACCGAATTGAACTTGTTCTTTTTATAAGCAAACAGATTTCCCGTCAGAATTCCTTGTAAGATTTCATAGTCGAGATTAACATCTAACAGCTGGCTCAAAAACTGAAAGTCGGTGATGGAATACCTGTTGTTAAGTCGATCAAGGAACTTTACCGAGTCCTTGCTGATTAATAACCGAGCAACTTCAATACCAAGTAAAGGTGAAACGGAAATCCAAATCATGCTGTCGGTGTGCATACGCATGGTGATATTGAACGAGCCTTCCTGTTGACCTCCTTCGGTCTTTACCGAGGCTTTGGCACTGATGGTTCCCGCCTTGAAAGCATTCTGCCGTATTAGCTGTTGCAAATCGGGGGCAGAGCGATCCTCCACTTTCTTGGGGTCCTTGATTTTGGGTTCACCCGCTTTTTGCACAACCTTGCATGATGACATCCAAAGCATTGCTAAAAGAATGGGCAACACCCGAACAGTATGAGTAAACCTCTCACTCATAGAGTTGCTTGTCTGCTAACTTTTTTTCCAATAGGTCGGAATAGTCACCCGCCTCCTTGGCCCTTTTCCAGTAATCAAAGGCTACATCTTTTTCGCCTAGTTTAAACAGCGTATCGCCCATATGTTCCAAAATGGTTCCGTTGGCAGACCCTCCGTTATCCAATGCCTTTTGTAACCAGATTTTTGCATCCTGGTATCGTCCCATCACATACAATATCCAACCATAAGTGTCTTCATAGGAGGGCTCGCCCGGTCTAAGTTCATTACATCTCTTGGACATCTTTTCTGCCAGCTCAAGCTTTTCCTTGCGCAATGACAAATAATAGCTGTAGTTGTTTAAGACTAGAGGGTCATTTGGCTCTATTCCCAATGCCTTTTCATAGTATTCATCCGACTTATCATGCTCCTTCAGGTTATGATAATTATCGGCAAGGCGGGTGTAGAATTGCAACAGCTGGTAGTTGTTGTCTACAACAAGTTTGCTTCCCAAGACCAAGGACTTAACAGCCTCCTTGTGATTCTTTTTTATGGTTAAAGCGGTTCCTTTGAAAAGATAGAAAACCGACTGCTCAGGAAAAAGCACCAAGGCGCTATCGGAATACTGGAGCATGGCATCTATATCGTTAAGCTCAGAATAACAAATCAACAGTTGCTGCCAAACCGTCAAGTTGTTCGGATCTATTTCCAATGATTTCTCATATTGGATTTGAGCATCTGGGAACTTCTCCGACATGGCTAAAAAATCGCCGTATATGGCCAATGAAATGGCATCGTCTGGGTGCGTTTGAGCCAGAATGGATGTGAGTTGAAGCCCTTGGTCCAACATATCTGGATTGCCTTGGAGCAATGGCATGTAGGAGGTAATGATTTGCATCTTCAAATCATGATCCAATTCGTTGCTGCCAAAAGCAAGCTTGAGGTTATCGAAAGACTTTTCATATTGGCTAATGCTCCTGTAGTAACCGGCTAATGCCAGATAGACATAAGGATTATCAGCATCTATAGCCTTCATCCGGTCAATGGTCTCCAGCGTTTTTTCAGGCATGCTGTTGGCCTGATACAATTCCACTAGCATGGAATAGTGGCGTATGTTATTGGGATCTGATGCGATAAGCTTTTCAACTTCTGCAGCTGCCTTGTCTGTTTTGCCCAAGCGCAGCCATAAGCGCTCCTTCTCCATGGTTAATTCGGGAGATGTTCCAACCGACTTCTCCACATCATCATAAACCTTGATCGCATCTTGCAACTTACCGTTTGTTATTAACGCTGCAGCATAGTCCAAAGCATAGTCCATATTGGAGGGATGCTCTTTGAAAAGCTTTGCGAACTCGGCCTCGCCATCCTTGAACATCTTTGCATCCATGTACAATTCGGCAAGCAGTAGCCTGTACCATTCATTGGTAGGGTCCAATTGTGTGGCACCGGAAGCGAAAAAAACACCATCGATGAACTTGTCTTGCGATTGATAAATTTTCGCAATCTCATACATCGAGGCGTGATTCTTTCCATCCAGTCGGATACATTGTCCATATAACTCCAATGCCTTGTCTTTGTTTCCAACCGAACGCTCTTTGGTGGCATTCATGAACATGAACTTGAGCGTGGTGCGTTGTTCTTCGGTGAGCTCACTATTGCCTCCTTTCTCTTTTGCGCTGTCTTTGGACGGAGATTGCTTGGTTGCCGTGCAAGAAGTCAACAACAGGACTGCCATTGAAGTTAGCAGCCAAAAATTAGAGCAATAGAGATTTAGAAAACGCTTTTTCAATCTGTGGAGGTTGTGTAGTCGCCAATGCTAAGGTCACGCATAGTACCATTAAGAGTGACATGGTTTCCGATCATGGAGCCTGCAATGCACTGTGAGGATATCTTGGTGGAGTTTTGTACTATACTATTTCGGATGATAGAATCGGTAACAACCGTTCCTGCTCCGATAGAAGCATGAGGACCTATAACCGAATTCGAGATTTTCACATCCTTGCCAATATAACATGGTTCAACGATGACTGAATCCACTATATTGCCCGGATCGGTGAGATTGCACGCAGCTCCTGTCTTGATTTCAAGCACACGACTGTTTGTGTGCACCGTGGCATCCTTGTTTCCACAATCAAGCCATTCTTGAACCGTGGCAGCGTGAAGCTTTTTCCCTTTGGTCTTCATGTTCTCCAAAGCGTTGGTGATCTGGTACTCTCCCTTATCGCGAATATTGTTGTCCAACAAATATTGTAACTCGCTACGCAAGTAGTCGCCATCTTTGAAGTAATAAATTCCTATGATAGCCAAGTCGGATACGAATGTTTGAGGCTTCTCAACGAAGTCGGTTATCACGCCGGAGTTATCGAGTTTGACTACCCCGAACATGCGTGGATCATCTATCTTACTCACCCAGATTGTGCCATCACTTTCGGGATTGTCCTGGATTTTTTCGGTTTTGAACAGGGTGTCTGCGAAAGCGATTACCACCTTTCCTGTAAGCGCAGGTTTGGCGCACATAATTGCGTGCGCAGTACCAAGAGCCTCTTCCTGGTAATAGATACTTCCCTTGGCACCTTGAGCTTCTGCAATCTGAATCAAGTTCCTCTCTACTTCTTCTCCGAAGTGCCCTATTACAAAAGCGATTTCATCGACTTTCTCATGACACACCTTGGTGATATCCTCCACCAAGTGTTGAACGATTGGCTTGCCAGCTACGGGTATGAGCGGCTTTGGAATTGAAAGCGTGTGGGGGCGCATCCTTTTGCCCATCCCAGCCATCGGCACTATTATCTTCATAAACAGCTGTTTGAATAGTTTACAAAGGTACTAAAATAGGGTCGGCTTTGCGACCCCAAGACTAATGCTAAAAACCAACCTTGTTATGACGCATCAATTTGTTTATCAATGTTTTATAATACGGTTAGGATGGTTATAAACGGACTATTAAAGTGTGCGTTGGAACGATGTATTTATTTTCCAGTGCTACCAAAACCTCCAGCGCCACGCAGGGTGTCATCCAAAGCATCCACTTCCAACCATTCAACTTGAGCGTGCGAAGACACGACCATTTGCGCGATGCGTTCGCCGTGATTTATAGTGAAAGGTTGTGAGGAGAGATTTACCAAAAGCACCTTTACTTCACCCCTGTAGTCGGCGTCAATAGTCCCTGGAGCGTTTAAGACCGTGATGCCATGTTTAAATGCCAAGCCGCTTCGAGGCCTAATCTGCGCCTCAAAACCAAACGGCAATTCAACAAACAATCCGGTGGGAACCAAGGTGCGTTGTAAGGGCTCCAAAATCAAAGGTGTTTCGAGAACTGCCTTCAAATCCATGCCTGCGGCACCATGGGTTTCATATGCGGGATGTGAGTGTCCCGAGCGATTGACGATTTTAACTTTAGTTTTCATGAATTGATTTTCATTGTTTGGGTTGAATTACCGGCGGCCTTTCCCACTTGCCCATCAACAATAGGAATGAGGTAAAGCATGCGGTGTTGAAAACCAAACGCAGTGCAGTGGAAGGGTCGATCCAAGATTTGAATAATTCAGATAAGGCATAAAAAGCCAATGCTATTGCTATGTAAAAGAGTAAGCGCCCGGTTTGGTAAGGCACAGGATACTTGATTTGGCCAATCACATATGAAAGCACCATCATTCCCGCATAACATCCCAATGTGGCCCAAGCGGCACCCATATATCCCATCGCTGGAACAAGCAAAATGTTTAACCCAATGGTAATAATTGCACCGAACACGGTAAAGAAAAGGCCGAAAGATGTTTTGCCTGTCATTTTATACCACATGCCCAGATTGAAGAAAATTCCCAAGCACATGTTGGCGAGCAAAAGTATCGGAACCACTCCCAATCCAACTCTGTAGGGTTCCCCTATGAAATACTTGAACAAATCGATGTACATCATCACCCCCAGGAAAACAATAGTGCAAGTGATGGTGAAATATTTAGTCACTTTAGCGTAGGTTTCTTTCGCATCCTCCTTTCCAAATTGGTTAAAGAAAAAAGGTTCGGCCGAATAGCGAAAGGCTTGAATGAAAAGAGTCATTATAACAGACAGCTTGTAACACGCACCATATATTCCAAGCTGAACCATGGCTTCCTCCTTGTCGGTTATCAAATGGCGAATCAGTGCCCGGTCCAGCGTTTCATTGATCATTCCTGCAAGACCTGCAAAAAGAAGTGGTATGGCATATGTCATTTGCTCACGCCACAATTGAAAATCGAAGTCAATGAACCGGAATCTCATCCTGCCAGCCATCAGCAAACAGGTGGCAGCGCTTGCGAATAAATTGGCCAGAAACACATATCCCGCCCCGACGGCCGGATTGTATAACCATTGGGAAAGCTCAAGAAGCAATCCGCTTTCTTTCCTGCTCCATACCGGAAGGATTACGAAGAAAAGCAAATTGAAAAAAATATTCACAGAGATGCCGAACAACTTCAGGAATGCAAACCGCTTCGCTTTGCCTTCTTGCCGAAGCTTGGCAAAAGGCACTGCCGTGAGAGTATCTAAACCAATCACCATTGCCATATATGTCATATACTCAGGGTGCTCCTGGTAATTGAGCATTTCGGCAAAAGAGCCACTAAACAGAATGATAGATCCGCAAAACACTATGGTTGATACAGCCAGCGAGGCCATGCCCGTAGCAAAAACACTTTTTGTTCGTTCGGGATATTTTCTAGTGAAATGGAAAAAAGCCGTTTCCATTCCATAGGTGAAAATGATGGCTAGAAAAGAGATATAAGCGTATATCTCGGTTACAGCCCCATACTCTCCCGGATTGGTGAACACATGGGTGTGAAGCGGAACAAGCAGGTAATTCAAAAAACGACCAACGATGCTGCTCAATCCGTAGATCGCCGATTCGCCAGCTAGTTTTTTCAGGAGACCCAATGCTTTTGGTATCTATGAGATTGTAAAAACAATTACCATGAAAAAATATTGTATACGATATTAAACCCGCTCCAACGACCTACTTGCCCTTGAATGAGGGAGCACGCTTTTCCAAAAATGCTCCAGCACCTTCCTTGAAATCCTCAGTGATGAAACACTTACCAAACTCATTCACCTCTTTGGAAAAACCATCAGGACCATGTGATGCATTTACGCACCGAATAATGGATGCAATGGCCAATGGCGCTTGCTTTATTATCTTTTCTGCGATCTCCCTGCACTTGGACATTAATTGATCCTGAGACACAACATGATTTACCAGGCCTAGTTGTAAAGCCTCCTCCGATCCGATCATATCGGCAGTCATGAGCAACTCTGTTGCCTTGGTTTTGCCAATGAGGTGTACAAGCCTTTGTGTACCTCCGTAACCGGGAATCAGACCCAGTTTCACTTCAGGTTGTCCGAATTTAGCATTGTCTGATGCGACCCTGATGTGACAAGCCATTGCCAGCTCGCATCCTCCACCAAGAGCAAAACCATTCACCGCAGCAATCACCGGCTTACCAAGTTGCTCAATCGAGTTAAACACATCATGTCCTTTCTGTGCCAAATCCATCCCCTGTTCCTGCGTATAACTGCTGAACTCAGATATATCGGCTCCCGCAACAAAAGCCTTGGAACCGGAGCCCGTCAGAATGATGACCTGAACAGCGGGGTTTGATTCGGCAGCACGCATGGCAGCACCAATTTCCTGGATTGTTTGGCGATTCAGAGCATTCAGTTTATCAGGACGGTTAATGGTAATGGTTTGGATGCCACCGTCGACCTCCGTCAAAATATTTTGATAATCCATTTGTCAGAATTTTCTGTTTTGTGCAACCCAATCTTTGATGTACTGAACTATTTCGACGGTGTTTGTTCCCGGAGGAAAAAGTCTTCCCACACCAAGTTCTTGAAGTTTTTTCATATCCTCATCGGGAATGATTCCACCACCAGTAAGCAACACATCATGAATCCCCTTTTCATTAAGAAGATTCTTGATTCTGGGAAAAACCGTCATGTGTGCACCGGAAAGTATGCTTACCCCGATAACATCCACATCTTCCTGTAAGGCGGCATTGACTACCATCTCGGGAGTTTGTCTGAGTCCGGTATATATCACTTCCATGCCAGCATCCCTGAGAAATGATGCAATGACCTTGGCGCCTCTGTCGTGACCATCCAACCCAACCTTGGCCACAAGCACCCGAATGGGTCGGTCATTTTTTGTTGACATGCGTACGGTTTGTTTGACTTCAAAATTAGGAAAAGAAGTCGAGTAAACGAATTTGTAGTACCCATCGGGCTTCAAGCCACTGCCCCTGGCAACTCTACATGGAAGGAGGTTCCTTCCCCAAGACTTGATTCAAACCAGATGCGTCCTCCCGATAGGCTTACCATCTGGTAACACATGGCCAACCCCAAACCGGTACCTCCTGATTTGGTGGTAAAGTTGGGGGTGAAGATGCGGGGTTTTAGTTCTTCGGAAATCCCTGTGCCGGTATCCTTGACCGTTACTTGAATTTTTTCGCCGTATCGAGCGATTGAAATTTCCACAGAACCACTACCCTTTGCTTCTACCGCCTGAACGGCATTCTTTGCCAAATTGCCAAAAACACGAAGCATTTGCTCTTTATCGGCATGAACGGGGTGTGGTGAAGGATCTTTTTTCACATAATCAACCTTCACAAAATCATGTTCGGCATACAAGTCAACAACCGAACGAAGCACATCGTCCAATGCAAAAGTTGAATGCTTCGCTGTTGGCATTTGCGCAAAGCTAGAAAACTCCGTTGCGATGTGAGAAAGAGCATCAATTTGTTCGATGAGCACATTTGTCATTCTTTCTGTAATCTGGTCCTTATCGGGGTGGTTTTCCTTCCACGCCCTTTGCAGATGCTGAATGCCAAGGCGCATCGGCGTCAATGGATTTTTAATCTCATGGGCCACTTGTCGAGCCATTTCTCGCCAAGCCAATTCCCGTTCTGAACGAGCCAACTGCTCTGCAGCAGCAGAAAGCTCCGTAGCCTTTCGATTATACTCCTTTACCAAGGCGCCAATTTCATCGTCACGCTCCCATTCTATCAGTTCATTCTTCTTGCCGAATGTAATTCCTGATATCCTACTCCTAATGACCTCCAAGGGCTTGGTCAAACGAGACGAAAGAAATACCGTTCCGAAGGATGCAAAAGCAAATAACAGGACATATAGATTCAACACTGCAACCAAAAAGCCAGAAATGCGCTTCTCCAATTCCGATTGCTGCGAAAAATAAGAAAGATTGATGTAACCCTTGGTTGTTCCATCTGCCTCCCTAATGGGCGCATAGGAGGAGAGATATTCGAATCCACCGATCTGTTCCCGTTGCGCAATAAAGGATGCGTGATTTGACTTCAACTGGTAAAACGCCTTACGATCCATCAATGGCGCCACTACATGAAAGTCATATAGCTTGGGTTGCGAAGAGTAAAGTAGTCGTCCACCTTGATTGTAAAGATTGAAGTCGGTTCCCAACGATTTGGCTAGTCCACTCATGGAAAAACTCATCTCATCGCCTCCTAAAAAAGGCATTCCTGCATACCGCGTATCAATTTCATTTCTCAGTACGGAAAGAATTGACCTTATTCGACCCTCTGTCTCTGGTCCGCCCGCGGATTGATAGGTGTTATAAACATAAAATACGGTGGCTCCCCCGGTAACCACCATTGTAACAACAACGGCCAGCACCAAATGGATGCGAATCCTGCTTCCAATTCCAAGGCGCCATTTCCAACCACTGCGAAACCAAGAAGTCAAAGCAAAAACAAAAACAAACAGCAGACCGTAAAATGCAAACAGGTATGAGAAGGTTGTCAGAAGATAGTATGCGCCCTTCAAAGGCAAACTGATCAAAAGATAAGATCCAGGAATAGTTTGAAGTGCATAATGTGAATAACCTCCGAATTTGAAAAATCCGCTGCCTTCAAGTTGGCTCTTGGGATTTATAGGATCCATTTCAATTGGATATGGGAATATGCCCGCCTGATTGACCAGGGTGTCGTTGCGGTAAAAGGCGTAAGAGTAATCGCCAAGAGGTTTCTGTTGGGGGACCGATTCACTTATGAGTAATTCAGGAAAGCCGTATCGATCGACCAATGGTTTCGAAGACATCGCAACTGCAATGGTGCCAACAAGAGAATCGGCAGAATATACACCGATTCGTCCAGTGTAATTGTGTTTGCCAGAAGCTCCGCCGGTATGAAACAATCCATGGCGCACCGTATCATTGCCTGTTTGACGGATCTGCTGGTCATATAATTCGAGCGACCATGTTGGATCGCCCATTGCATTAAAAGGGATTCCATTGGAGTCGAAGCAGCGAATCGTTATATCATACCTCTCCCAATAACCGTTCAAATGGTTTCGTAGCACGCGGCGTTCTATCTCCTCAAAAGCAATATTGTTGTCTGTTTGTTTTTGCGATTGGGCAAAAAATGTAGCCAGTTTGTTGTCATTTCGAACAGACTGCAAAACATCATTGAATAGATATTCGGCTATTCGATCTTTTTCTGTTTCCAATCGTGATGCCATGATAACACGGTAGTCTCTTTCTCGATTTTGGTCCAGCCAGAAAAGCAATCCAGCGGCCACCAGAGACGTGGCAGCCAGTAATGTCATATAAGCATTAAATCCAGATAGCCTTATGAGCACAACCGAGAAACACAGCATGAGGATTGCCCATGATACCAGAACGATGGATAATGTGTTCCCTAATTCGGAATTTGAAAAAAGCAGAATGGCTGCGATGGCAATGGGTATGGAAAGTAGAAAAGCCGACTTCGTTCGTAAACCCAATCCACTTCTTTGAAAAGACCTATAAACCGTGCGTGAAATCAAAAATCCGGTAAGCACCAGCAATCCCAAAACGAAAAAGCCATAAAAACTATAGGTATTCCATGAAAACACCGTGTTGAAGTCAAAAGATATCCTTGAATCAAGAACAAGCCCCCATGCTAGCCAGGTGGATGATAATATGAAACCACAACCGATGATCATCTTGATGAAAAGCATACTTGTTGAATTCCTTGTTTTTTCTGGGGTGCGATTTTGAAAAACCCACGCTGAAAGCAACAATACCATCGCCACCAAAAACAAATCAGCAGGCGACTTCAACAACCATTCACTAGCATAAATATCGGGTCTGAAAAACAACCATTGCGAGAACGGCAACGCTTGAAGCATATCACTTGCAAACCAGCGGATAAAAAGAAGTACGACCGTCATACCCCAGAAGGAAAGGAGCCAAGAGATTCCTTTTTCAAGCATAAACTTCAGCGCCCCTACAAAAAGCAATGCGACGCCGCAAAACAAAAGCCAGTTTGAAATCGGCGAGGAGATAGGTATCGCAGATGAACGCTCCAAATAAAATCCATCATGGGGCTCAATAGCCTCTGCTCCGCCTTTCGTAGGTGAAACGATTTCCCAATAATCGCATATGCCCAACTTGGGATTGAACTCGTTTTTCAAAAAGCGGTTGGTAATAGGATATTGCTTCTTGATAAGCACATAGGTCAAACATGTCAATTCGTTTTTGCGATACATGCTGGTCTTGTACCAGCCGTTTTGACTAAAAAAAATTTTGTCCGAGGTGTCAGACAATGAAGGATATAGTTGGTTATCGCTCCACCACACCAATGAATCCCCTTTGAAAATAAAACTAAAAAGTCCTTGTGAAGGTATTTCGGGCAACAAACCTGTTGAATATGATTCAACCGCGGATTGGCTGTATAATCGCGCTGTGGACTTGATTTCAGAATAATACTTTTTTGAATCGGAAAGCTTTCTTTTATGGCTGTCGCCAGATGCCTGCTGACCCAAGAAAAAATATCCCGACAGAATCAGGCCAATGGCAAATAAAAAAATCCAATGCGAGGCCCTCATAAAAGGTAAAATTAAATAATTGCGCGGTTATGCGCCTAGACAGATGTCGCGACAACCTTTCCTGTGGCAAACACTGATTTGCCAGGGAGATAGATCAGACCCTCAAAAGCAAAGTGATCACCTGCCTTGGCGTTCGAGCCTTTCCAGTCTGGTTCTTAACTCCTGCAATTCCTTTTCCTGCTGTGCTACAATGCTTATGAGATAAACACCGACCTTGTCATATCTGACACTGTAGGGCTCTATCTCGGTAGCGGACAACACCTCCTCGCCTTTTTCATTTCTCTGCACTTCACCATCATTGCCTATCCAGGTGCGCTTGGGTCCATAAACCACAAGGTCTGGAACCAATTGCTCTACTTCTTCGGCAACCAAGCCTATATCCGGATCGCCTCCCAACGATTTCTTCAAGCTGAAGCTAACAGGCCTAAGCTGCAGGAATTTCTCACGGTCAATTTCCAAATCCCTGATATTGTCCTTAACACGCCTTGTCGAGCTTTGCGGCACCAATAGTCCCCCACTGGTACGCACGACGGCTGTTCCAGTGCCTGTAGATGAACTTCCAAGGCGAAAGCTGCTATTGGCATACACCTGACCAGAGGAGGCTGTGGAAGTTGTTCCAACACTTAGTCCAGTAGATACATGTGCATCTCCACTTACACTTAAGTTGAAAGAGGATGAAGGCGATGAGCCTACTCCGATATTTGATCCTACACGAAGAGTGTATGATGATGAAGGTGTCGCTCCGACGCCCATGTAATCTTTGACCTCAGCATTTCCATCGACACTTAAATCATAAGACGAGCTAGGTGACAATCCAATTCCGACATTGTTGTTGACCAATAAATCAAAGGAGCTTGAAGGGGTTGTGTTTATGGATACATAACCTGTGGATGAGTTGCCCATGACTCGAAGCGTATTTGTACACTCCCAATCGCCAGACCCATCCCCACGCAATGTCCAACCATCATTGAAAGTGGTACCGCAGTTCACCGTGGCATTGCCACCACCACCTCCTCCTCCCGTTCCGTTATCAACCATGAGTCGAGCCCACTTGGTTCCATCCCAATAATAATAACCAGGCGTTACATCGTTGATGGTTGTAGTGTTGTATACCAGCAGGCTGGGGGCTGGAGCTGTTATCGGCGAAGGTGAGATTGTCTGAACTAGCGAAACTCTTGGTACCAATAGACCTTTGTCAACATAGTTAAGATCCAATGCGGCAGAAGGATCTGCCGGGGTGCCCGATGGGCTAACACTTACGCCTTGTGATTGCGCCAAGTTGCATGACAAAACAAAAAATGAAAACAGAATGGCCTTTTTCATGTATTAGTGAGTTGGGGATTATTTGTGGATTATCGTTTTAAAGACTCCGGAAGAAACATCGCCTTCGATGCGAACCGTATATACTCCAGATGTCAATAACAAAGGTTGTAAGTCGATGATTGCCGTATTCGACTTTTCAGTTTCCAGACCAAATACTTTCCGACCTGAAAGATCCAAGATGGTTATCGAGGATTTTTCTCCAAACGAATTCAAGCCGTTTAAAAAAATGCGGTCGTTGGCGGGATTTGGATGAATCCGAAAAGGGGACGAATCTAAATTATTGATGGATGTGGATGATGATTCACCAATGACGAATACCCCTTCATTCAAAACACCTGATGCCGTTGCTCCATTGTTGGATGTGATTTCACTTTGCCATCCGCTCTGGGGCCTGTATCTCCGAATCAGGTAGTTAGAAGGTGATCCGGTAAAGGGGGTGTTTGAGTAATCGAATATAACATCATAATCAGCATATGCCAAAGCACTTTGCGAGAGAGACCAATGCCTGTCTACTCGTGCTGATGGGTCGATTCCAGAAGCCCCTATCGTAGGAAAGTTCTCAAGCGAAGAAGGCCCTGATGTGGTAGACGCAACCATTGTTCCTGCATTGGAAACAGATGATAATGATACTATAGCCGGAGCATATGCGTTGCTTCCAATCTCATACTTGAATGAGGGAGGATTCCCAAGCGCATAGGCAACACGAAGATTGCCATTGACATATTTGCCCGCTCCTGCTCCAAGAATCGGGTTGGCCGGCGGATTTATCATGCGAACCTCGTAGGGGCCCGTATTTATTTTTCCGGAATTGAACACCAATGTTTGGCCAATATTGGTGTTGTTCGACAAAGCCACATTCGAGGTGTTCGTGATTCGAAGGAGTGAAAATGTGGTCGTGCTACTTCCACCGATGAATTGCAATTGGTTTCCATTGAAATCGACATTCCCTGTCAAGGCTCCCGTCAAACCCAGTCCGTTGTTGATCCAGTCGCCACCTAGATAAATCGTTCCAGCGTTTTGTATAGCCCCGTTGTTTTGTATGCTTATGCCGCCCGAAGTCAAAACTGTGCTGGAGTTTGAAACATGCAACACTGCTCCGTCCGTGCGGATTATCTGGGCCATCGCCGAAAGGCTGAAAAAACAAATAGCAGATACAATGAAAAATCTCAACATGACACAATGATAATAAATCTAATTCAAATATTAACCCTCACTTTTGTGCTGTGATGGCTTTTTGAATACGACAAATGGTTTTTTCCAATCGCTTCGCACTTAACTGACATTCCCAAACTCGAACCACTGTCCATCCGAGTTGGCGCAATCGCTTCCTGTTTCGTTCATCCCTATTTCGATTTCCCTCGATTTTTTTCCTCCAAAATTCGACACGGGTCTTGGGAAACCTGAAAACACGACAATTACGATGTCCATGCCAAAAGCAACCATCCACAATGACAACAGCACTGAAGCGAGGAAGTACCAAGTCGGGCTTGCCAGGCAAATCCTTAACATGCAATCTATATCTGAAACCTCTGGAAAACAATTCACGCCGAACGATCATCTCCGGTGTTGTATTCTTTGAACGAATACGACTCATGATGGCACTCCGCTTGGCTTTGGTGAATATATCTGCCATGAACTGATTTCTTTGGATTTCACATCATATCCAAAAACAACAACAAATGCGCCATTTTATCCATCAAAAAATGGGTTTTTTACTATGTCCTTGGGGGTA
This sequence comes from Bacteroidota bacterium, assembly GCA_046302815.1. Classification (GTDB taxonomy): domain Bacteria; phylum Bacteroidota; class Bacteroidia; order AKYH767-A; family OLB10; genus JALRAP01. The sequence goes on from JBKCHO010000147.1 coordinate 15,997, forward strand.
CTAAGCCTTGACCAACCAATTTGATTGCGTTTAATCAAATATCTTTATATTTGATGTATGTACGAATCTAATCCCACATGAAAAGAATATACACCACTATTTTTCTCCTTTTGCTTTTTTGTACGAACCAAGCACAAGCACAATGCACCACTACAAATGCAACCAGCTGCGCATGTGCAACACCTGGAGCCACCAATTGTGATTTGTTACCGGATATTATTACAGCACGTCCTCCGCTGTTGGTGATTGGAAATAATGGCGTTGTGGAGTATGCCCAGGTAGGCAACGGAGCCAACAACGGACGCTTGCGCGTATCAGTGTCCTCGCCAAATATCGGTCACGGCCCATTGGAGATACGAGCCACCAATACCTATCTGTGCGGCACAGATACTTTTGTAGGCGTAGCTCCAGCAACATGCCCAAACACCGGATTGCCACCTCGTACTCTTGTGGTTCAAAGAGTTTATCAAAAGAATGGCAATACGATGAACTATTACGACCGTCATGCTGGATCTATGACTTACCATCCCACGCATGGACACATGCATGTCGACGAATGGGGATCGTATACCCTTAGGTCAATGAGCAATGATCCTGATCCGATGAACTGGCCTATTATCGGCGCTGGTGCCAAGCTTGCTTTTTGTTTGATGGATTACGGTTCTTGTTCCACTTATAACGGACATTGTGTCGACTCCTCTGGAAACACCATGGTGAACGCGAACTTCCCTAACTACGGTTTGGGAGGAGGTAACTATGGATGCTCGCTGACCATGCAAGGCATATCATCGGGTTATACTGACATCTACTACCAATACCTCGACGGCATGTATCTCGACATTCCTCCTGGAACATGCAACGGACAATACTACATCGTTGTCAAGCTGGACCCGAACGATTATTTCCTTGAAGAAAACGAAAACAACAATGTACTTGTAGTGCCTTTCACCCTCACCAAACAAGCAGGAACCGTTCCAAGCATAATTCCCTCTGGCAACACTGCCTTGTGCCCAGGAGAATCCGTTACACTTACCTCTAGTCCAGCACCGAACTACCTTTGGAGCAACGGAGCAACAACTCAATCCATTACCGTTCCTTATTCGGCATTGGGCTCTTACACGGTGTCCACCGATGTGAACACCAGCTGTCCTGGCACCTCAAACCCTATCAACATCACAGCCAACTCCATTCCTGTGCAAGTTGCCGCTACTTCCACTTCTATTTGCTTTGGAGATACCACAACTCTGTCGGCTCAAATTGGTGCCTTGCAAACCGGCTACTCACAGGTTTCTTTTACCAACTCCAACGACTACAGTATTCCAGACAACAATTCAACCGGAGTACAATCACCCATCAGCGTAAGCAACCTGAATCCAGCTACCTTGAATCCAGGAACAGTGGTGTCGGTTCAACTCGATTTAACACACACCTATACGGGCGATCTTTTGCTCGAGTTGGTTGCACCATCCGGCGACAAGGTGAAACTAAGCAACCGAAGAGGAGGCGGCGGCAACAACTTTATAGGAACCACCTTCAACATGTTGGCTTCAACGCCCATTGCAAATGGAACACCCCCATTCTCGGGAACATTTACTCCTGACGACAACTTCAACCTGTTGACGGGAAATATCAATGGCGTTTGGAACTTGAAGGTTACCGATTTGGCTGGCGCCGATACGGGATCCATCAACAACTGGAGCCTCAACCTAAACAACCTGGTCCCGGCACAACTTTCCTATTCATGGACCTCAAGCCCTGCTGGCTTCACCTCTACCGACTCGATCATTACCATTTCCCCATCGGCAAACACCACCTATAACCTCACCGTAAGCAATCCTTTAAATGGATGTAGTAACAATACAGCTGCAACCATTACTGTTCATCAAAATCCGGTGGCAGCATTCAACCCTATGCCAATGGCATGCACAAACATCGCCAGCATGCCACTCACATCAGGGTGGCCAAACGGAGGAGCTTATTCAGGACCCGGCGTTATGAATAATAACTTCTATCCGGTTCTGGCCGGAGTGGGCATTCACACGATTCAATATGACTACACCGACGCTAACGGTTGTCATGATGAGGCTACACAAACCATACAAGTAGAGCAAACACCCTTCAGCCCAACAACCTTAAATGGGAAAACATCCGTTTGCAGAAATTCCACCCAGACCTATTCAGTACCTTCCGATCCCAACGCCACCTCATACGCGTGGGTGGTTCCATCAGGTGTTCAAATCTTAAACGGTCAAGGTACCAACACTGTAGATGTGCTGTTTTCCAGTAATTACAACACCGGCAACATGTGTGTTTATGCAACTAACTCTTGTGGCTCGTCTCCATCCTATTGTGTAACGCTTCAGCGACAAAGCAACAGGTATTGTGCCGTAAAAGTGCCTGTATCCAACCCCTCTCGTGAGCCTGGGCCTTCAAGCATGGATGCATCCATTACGATTCAACCAAACCCGATATCTACCTCCGCCACCTTGTCCATGTTCGACTTTCCTGCGGGAACCTACAAAGTGGTTGTGTTAGATGTTTTAGGGAAAGAGGTGATGTCGTATCCTATTCAATCCTCACACCATCACGAAAGCCATACGATCGATTTTTCAAGTCAACCTAAAGGAGTATATCTTATTCAAGTACTTGGGGCTTCCTTGAACAAGCAGCTGAAAGCTGTCGTAGAGTGATAACAAAACGCGAGACCTTGTTTGCAAGACAAGGTCTCTTGGGAGAACAGGGGTTACACTTGTGTAACCCCTGTTCTGATTTTAACTACCTTCGCACCCGGTATTGTTTATTAAAAAATCCATGAGAAAAAACCTACTTCTATCTTTCCTGGCTATTACATTTTTATTGGTCAACCAAAATGTAACAGCCCAAGTCAACCGTTGTGGCATCAACGAACATGAGCAATGGTTGCAATCCAAAAATCCCAAGCGGGCCGATCAGCGTGAGCGATTCAACCAAATGGTAAACGAATATGCCGATCAATTGCTGTCGTCCAAAACAACTTTGCCAAACATAACCATTCCAGTGGTTGTACATTTGGTTTACAAAACAACAGCACAGAATATCAGTGACGCACAAATCCTCTCCCAAATCGACATCCTTAATCAAGACTTCAACCGTCAAAATCCAGATACGGCAAATACTCCGGCGCCATTCAAGCCCCTTGCAGGAACTGCCAATATTACTTTTTGCTTGGCTCAAGTAGATCCGTTGGGCAACCCTACCAACGGTATCGAGCGCCGACTCACTACGGTGAATTCTTTCAGCACCAACGATGCGGTAAAAAGCTTCGCTAGTGGAGGGCTTGATGCTTGGGACCCTAGCCAATATTTCAATATTTGGGTTTGCAACTTAGGCGGTGGATTGCTTGGTTATGGTGAGTTCCCTACAAACCAGCTGTCGAACACTTACGGAGTGGTCATTGGATACAACTATTTTGGAAATACAGGAACGATATCACCTCCCTATAACTTAGGAAGAACCGCCACTCACGAAGTGGGCCATTGCTTCAACCTTTTTCATATTTGGGGCGACGATGGTACGGGATGCAGTGGTAGCGACCAATGTGCCGATACACCCAATCAAGGTGGAGAAAACTACACTTGTCCCGGCTTCCCATCCATCTCATGTAACAACGGACCGAACGGCGACATGTGGATGAACTATATGGATTATTCCGATGATGTTTGCATGAATATGTTCACCGCCGGACAAGTTGCCCGGATGTTAGCTGTTGTAAATAACGGTCCTTATTCGAACCTGCAAAACTCCGCAGCTTGCGGATCCAGCAACTTACTGGCTTTGGATGCCAGAATGATGGGCGTGGACTTCCCTACGGGGAATATATGCAATGGTGTGATTGCACCTATTGTAGAATTAAAGAACCAAGGTGTTGATACCTTGACAAGCGTAGTTATAAACTATGATATCGACAACGGCCCTGCACAATCCTACACTTGGACAGGATCGCTGGCTAGTTTGAACACGACAACGATTACCTTGCCCACCATCACCGCTTCAGCCGGACCACACACCTTCAATGTTTCCTCGTCTCTACCCAACAATAACCCGGATCAGGATCCATCTAATGACAACGCCACCTCAAATTTCTCGGTAGTTGGAGTTGGACAACCCGCTCCATATATCGAAGGCTTTGAAGCCGCTTTCCCTGCGGTAGGATCTACACTTTATAACCCCGACGCCAATTTCACTTGGGAACAAACTGCTGCAGCTGCAAAAACCGGAACCAAATCTATCTACATAAACAACTATGACTACGCATCCAATGGCGAAATAGACGAATTCATACTACCTAACCTGGATTTAACATCTATCAATGCACCGAAATTGTCGTTTTGGGTGGCATATCGACTTTACACTAATCCTACTGCCAATCCGAATTACTCCGACACATTGGAAGTTCTGGTTTCAACGGATTGCGGACAAACCTTTACCAGTGCTTACAAGAAGTTTTCAACCGCATTGGTTACTACGCCAGCCCCCTTCTATACAACCGCTGCATTCGTTCCCACGGCAACCCAATGGAGAAGAGACTCCATTGATTTGGCTGCTTATTCATCATTTAACAATGTTGTTGTTAAATTCAGATGTATCACCGATTATGAAAACAATCTTTATCTAGACGATATCAACATTGATGGCACAACAGGATTCAATGAAATGTCCTCTTCTGGCTCGATATCCGTTTATCCGAATCCTTCTCGAGACCACATCGTTGTTGATCTTTCAAGTATTAAATCAGACAAATTGGTAGATATCCGTATCAGCGATATGGCTGGCAGGATTGTTTATTCATCTCGCGGTGATTCAGGAGGACAACTGTTGCGCCTAGAGACTACACGATTTGATTCAGGCATGTATATTTTAGAAGTCCAATCGGAGGGACAAATAAAAAGAGTAAGCTTTACAAAAAACTAAAGTTCTCTTCCACAAAAGAGCCGGCGCCATAACGACGCCGGTTTTTTATTCTTATGTCAGCGATGTTGGTTACTCACTGCCTGTGTGAGATCTCATCAAAAAACCATATTGAATTTGTAAACTTTTTAAATTCGGCTCTGTTTAGCTTCAAACAATCTTAAAACCACAAAACAACTTATTATGAGCTTTTTCAAGAAAATGATGGCCTCTGTTGGGGTCGGTTCCGCAAAAGTTGATACCGTATTGAATGCCATGATAACTCGACCTGGCGGTAAAATCGCCGGAACTGTTCATGTCAAAGGCGGTAGTGTAGAGCAGGATATCGAAGACATAGATGTTTCGCTAATGGTAGATGTCAAAAGGGAGGCTAACGACAAAACCTACTACGAGCCCATGTACATCGCCAAACACAGGGTAACGGGCAGATTTAAAATCATGCCCAACGAACACAAACAATTCCCTTTCGAGTTCCAAGTGCCTCTAGAAGTTCCCATTACCGTCCTTGGGCCCTATAAGCTTGGTAACATCAAGCTGTATGTGAAAACCGACCTGGATATTGATAATGCGCTTGACAAGGCTGACCGCGACCTGATTGAAGTGGAGCCACTGCCCAACATGGTGAATTTTCTAAACGCGGTCATCAGCCTAGGTTTCGGATTTCAAAAAGCCGATGTAGAATATGGCAGGATCCCCGGTAGCAGTTACAACTTTTTCGAAGAAATAGAATTCGTTGGCCATCGAAGTCAATTTCCAAGAATTCGCGAACTCGAAGTTACATTCATTGCCAAACCTGAAGGTGTGTTGGCAGTTTTGGAAATGGACAAACGCGGTTTTTTTGGTAGTTCAGACAAGTACCGAACCATCATGATTCCTTATGATGATTCAAGGCACAACCATGTGGCACATCTGCAGCAGGTGCTGAGCCAGGTATAAATCATAAATCTCATTAAAAAATTAAGGCCCTCTCGAGGGCCTTTTCTTTTGGGAGTCATTTTCTTACTAATTCGGAAGTTTTTCCACCATTTCCATAACCATTTCCTCGGATAGGGGTTTGGATCGGAAGCCGCGGACAAGCGGATAAGAGTGCGCTCGTTCCATATCTCGATGATCTAAAGAAGATGACAATACATAAACAGCTGTATTTTCCAACTTACAAGTATCGCACTTCATCAGCTCATCCAAAAACTCAAAACCATTCATGCCGGGCATACGAATATCTAAAAGGATTACATCGGGAAGGCTTTCATCTCTTTCCTGGAGGATCTTTTGTAAATAGTCCAAAGCTTCGCGTCCTGAACAGAAGGCTTGGGGTTGATAATCCTTGTTCACTAATTGAATCACCTCTGAGTTAAGGTAATTGAAAATATCTTCATCATCGACCAATAAAAACTTTTTCATGGGATCGGTTTTATGCTTTGCTGATAGGTATTCGAATCTTAACCAAAGTGCCACTTGTTCCGTCTGAATCCAATTGGATTTGACCGTTCATTTTCTGCACAATCTCCTTGCAAATGTACAAGCCCAAACCACTACCTGAACTCGATTTTGATGCCCTATAGAACATGTCAAACACCTTTGGTAAATGCTCGGAGCTTACACCCTCGCCATTATCCGAAATGTTAAATACCAAACAACCATCATCCAGCTTGGATGCGATTTCAACCATGGGGTCCGATATATCTGTTCGAATATATTTAACGGCATTACCAATAATGTTCTTCAAAACCGTACCTAAACGGCTCTTGTCTGTGAAAACCTTTACGGTATCCACACCGATATTGGTTCGAAAAGCGAAATTCTTCGGGGCGGCATATCGCAAATCAGAACAAATTTCCTCAACCATCTTATCAAGATGTATCCATTCATTGGCAATTCCTAACCTGGAATTTCGCGAGTAATCCAATATCTCTTGAATAGTTTCATCGAGCCTGTTTACAGAACCTTCTGCTTTTTTTAACAAGCCTAACACCTTTTCATCCAAAGCCGCCGTTTTGAATACAAGATTCAAAATGCCTTTTACCGACAACAACGGAGATCGCAAATCGTGAGAAATGCTGTAAACGAAATTATCTAACTCAGAATTGATTTTGTTAAGCTCCTCGTTTTTGCTGACAAGGCTTTTTCGGGCCAACTCTCGCTCGTAAGCATTGCCTATAATTCCTGATATAGCCCTTAAAAGCTCGAGATCCGACCTCTTCCAATGCTTATGTACAATACATTCGTCAAAACCAATGAATCCGAAGTTTTGTCCGTTTACATAAATAGGGTACACTAGAATGGATTTGATTTCCTGTGGTTCTAAAATCTCCCTGACATCATCTGGAAACTCGCTGATGTTTTCAGAGAATATAAACCCTTTCTCCCTTAACTCCTTCTCCCAAAAAGGAACCGCTTCGTAAGGTAGATAGGCGAGATTCCTAATTTGCGGCTCAATACCCACATTGCATGCCTCGAATGTATTTGAACACGCCAAACCATTATCAACATTTTCAAAAATATATATTCGGCTTACCTGTGTGTGGTTCATCAAAGCCTCCAATACCAACTGAACGCTTTTTTCGAACTCAATGTATTTGTTCAGATCCAATGCGATTTCAGCCATCAGCTCTTGTTGCCGCAGATTATACCGAAGCTCCTCTTCGCTTTTTTCA
>JBKCHO010000148.1:0-33351 GCA_046302815.1 Bacteroidota bacterium
ATAAGGAGTCGTTTGGAGGTGTTAACAAAGAATTTTATTCGAAGTAAGTACGAAGCAGTTTGCTGCGCGAGTTGTGACGAAGGCGTTTGATGCCGTTGTCTTTGATTTGGCGAACCCTTTCACGGGTCATATCAAGCTTCATGCGTATTTCCTCAAGGGTGTGAGCGCGCGAATGACCGATGCCGTAGAACAGCTTCAGTACATCGCTCTCTTTGGATGGAAGTGTGTTCAGTGAACGGATGATATCCTGCTGCATCGATTCGGCAATCATCTCTGTATCGGCAGATGGAGAGTTCGGGTTCGACAACACATCCAACAGGTTGCTCTGGTCGTCTTTGCTATCGAAGGGCGCATCAACCGACACAGCACGGCCAGATACTCCGAGTGTATCGGACACCTGCTCTTCGGTCATTTCAAGAATTTCAGAAAGCTCTTCGGCGCTTGGTTCACGCTCATACTTCTGTTCAAGTTGAACGAAAGCCTTCTTAATTTTATTGAGGGCCCCCAACTTGTTCAAGGGCAGACGCACGATACGAGCTTGTTCGGCCAGGGCCTGTAGGATCGACTGACGGATCCACCAAACTGCATAGGAGATGAACTTGAAACCTTTGGTTTCGTCAAACTTCTTGGCGGCTTTAATGAGTCCGAGGTTTCCTTCGTTGATCAAATCCAACAAACTCAATCCTTGGTTTTGGTATTGCTTGGCTACAGAAACTACGAATCGGAGGTTGGCACGAACCAGTTTGTCAAGTGCTGCGGCATCTCCTTCACGGATGCGCTGGGCCAGGATTGGCTCCTCAGCTGGGGTAATCATTTGCTCACGACCAATTTCCTGGAGGTATTTCTCCAAAGAAGCACTGTCGCGGTTGGTAATGGATGGGGTTATTTTGAGCTGTCTCATCGATCAGATTGGTTTACAAGTGTGTGGTTGAAAATGGGGAACAAAGTTAGTGCCAAATGGTTTCTCTGCCAAATGATTCTTAATCCTTTTTTCCAAACATGGCCTAATTCTTTCCCTATTACATAGATACGAAAAACAATCGACATTATTGAATTTCACTCTAAATATTTTTCAATTGGCTATCAATGGTCTTATGGGGATTCGCAAAAATGAATTTGACTTTATTTGAAACTGTCTTTAACATGAGATGTTGTACTTAAGTCATATTCGCATTCTCAACTTGTATTTATCTTCTCAATCCCTTACATTCGTGCTATCTAAAAATCAATGACTTATATTGATAAAACCATGACAAAAAGAACCCAAATCAACTCGATCATTTTTGCATTATCCCTACTCGGATTTTGTTTAACCTCGGAAGCATTCGGTCAATCGACTTCCTACACTTTGCCCAAAGGGGTAACCCAATCCGACATGGAATCAGGGGTGATTATTTTCAAATTGAAGTCCGAGCACCGGGCTCATGCCAGAGTTAGCAGCGTAGATTTGCAACCGTTAAACACGGTTTTGGGCCAAATTGGCGCATCTGCCATCCAAAAAGTGTTTCCTGCCAAATCGGCACCTGCGGTTGAACGCAATGCATTGGGGCAGAAAATGGTAGATCTATCGTTGATTTATCAAATCCAATACAACCAAACCATTCCGGTTGAGAAGGCTGTGAACGCCTTGTTGCGCACAGGACTGTTGGAATATGCCGAGCCAAAATTTCTCCCAAAACAGCTCTTTACCCCAAATGACCCAAGTCTTGCACAACAATACCATCTAACCAAAATCCAAGCCTTCACGGCGTGGGACCTTGAGCAGGGAGACACAAGCGTGGTCATCGGTATCACCGATACAGGCGGTGACTTGGATCATCCCGATATGGTGGCGAACATGAAAATCAATTACAACGAGCCGGTTGATGGAATCGACAACGATAACGATGGCTATATCGATAATTACCGCGGATGGGATTTGGGTGAAAATGACAATAACCCGAGCGTTTCTGCAACAAACAACCACGGAAGCCATGTAGCAGGATGCGCCGCGGCTGTTACCAACAACAATGTAGGTGTGGCAGCTCCAGGTTTCAACTGCAAATACATGTCGGTCAAAATATCCAATGCCAGCGGTTCGTTGACCAAGGCCTATGAGGGTATCACCTATGCCGCCGATGCTGGATGCCAAATCATCAACTGTTCTTGGGGTGGTCCCGGAGGCGGATCCTTTGGACAAGATGTAATCGACTACGCTACCATCAATATGAATTCTTTGGTGGTTGCTGCCGCAGGCAACGACAACAATGAAAACAACTTCTACCCTGCCTCTTATCGATATGTTTTGTCTGTTGCCTCCACCGGTAACAACGACAGCAAATCATCCTTTTCCAACTACGGCCCTTTCATTGATGTTTGCGCGCCGGGCTCCAATATTTTCGCTGCCCAATCGAATAACGCATACCAAGCACAAAGCGGAACTTCCATGGCTTCGCCGGTAGCAGCGGGAGCAGCAGCTATTGTTAAGAGTTATTTCCCAAGCTATACCGCCTTGCAAGTAGGCGAAAAGCTCCGCGTAACTTGCGACAACATCTATGGAGCAACCGGTAACAGCGCTTATTTGAACAAACTTGGAAAGGGAAGGATCAACATGTTCCGTTCACTTACGGTGAGTAGCCCTTCGGTAAGAATTCTCGATGTTGAATCCACCGACAACAACGACGATGCATTCGTTGTTGGCGACACACTTCGAATTACCGGCGACATCACCAACTACCTCGATCCTACCACCAATCTCACCATCACATTGTCGACTACATCTACATGGGTTACCATCATCGACAACAGCACTACGGTAGGCGCCTTGGGAACTTTGGCAACCACCAACAACAACGCGGATCCATTCCTGGTGCGCATCAATCCTAATACTCCACTGAACACTAAAGTCACATTCCGATTTAACATCACCGATGGCGCCTACACGGATGTTCAGCTTTATGATGTTGTGCTGAATGTGGATTACATCAATGTAACTATCAATCAAGTGGCCACAACCATCACCAGCAAGGGTCGTATTGGTTACAACGGAACCGGACAAACTGAAGGTCTAGGCTTCAACTACGGTGGCGAAAACCTGTTGTATGAAGCCGGTTTGATGATCGGAAAATCATCTTCCGCCGTTTCCGACAATGTTCGTAACGACACCGGAACAGATGAGGACTACCAATCCACCCAAGTGGTACAAAAATTAATGCCCACCGTACAGTCCGAGTTCGATTTATTCGGAAAGTTCAATGATGCTCCCTCCACTTCCCCACTACCTGTGTTGGTTTCGCACAAAGCACTTGCTTGGAGCACTCCTGGAGACGACAAGTATGTGATTGTGGAATACATCATCAAGAACACCTCTACCGGCACCTTGAGCAATTTGCATGCGGGTATTTTCGCCGACTGGGATATTCAGGATTATAGTCTAAACAAAGGGAATGAAAATGCATCTCTGAAAATGGGATATGTGTACAACACCACTGCTACCGGTTTGTGGGCTGGTATCAAATTGCTCTCCAGTACACCTTTCAAGCACTATGCCATTGACAACATCGCGGGTGGTGGTGGAGCCAACCTTTCTGACGGCTACAATACTGCTGAGAAATACACCACCTTATCGACAAACCGCGCCACATCAGGAGGTACCGGTTCAGGTAATGATGTGATAGATGTGGTAAGCACAGGACCTTTCACCATTCCTGCCGGCGACTCTGTTCGTGTGGCTTTCGCCCTGATTGCAGGCGACGATTTGAACGACTTGAACACCAGCGCAGGAAATGCACAAATCAAATATGATGGGTTGTTCACTGCACTGAGTGAGAATCCAAGCCAATCTACCTCTTTCCAGATCGTTCCTAACCCAGCGCAGAACCAGATTCAAATACTGACGCCCGACAATGCTTCGATTGAGGAAACAAAAATCATTGATCTTGCAGGAAGAACCGTTCTCGACAACAAATCTGGCGAGAAAACAGTAGATGTATCCTCGCTGCCTGCCGGATCCTACCTGATTCAAGTTACCAGCAACGGATCAATTTCAACATCAAGGTTTATTAAACAGTAATAAGTGCTGCTATTTTAAAAACCCGCCCCAAAAGGCGGGTTTTTTTATACCCATAATAAGTCGCTGACTTTATACAAGTTCGTAAATTCGCATCCATAAAATCAGACATCAATGGGATTGAAAGGAATTATTGCTGTGAGTGGCATGCCTGGGCTTCACAAGGTAATTGCACAAAATAAGGCGGGCTTCATCGTAGAGGCCTTATCCGATAAGAAAAGACAACCTGTTTCTGCAACGCAGCGCATCAGCATGTTGGACGACATAACGGTTTATATGTTGGAAGAGGATATTACCTTGAAAGAAGTTTTTCTGAAGATGAAGGATTATGCGGACAAAAATCAAATGCCCGATCCCAAGGGAGATGAGAAGTCATTGCGCAAATGCTTTGGAGAAATCATATCCGGATTCGACTCTGAGCGCGTTTACACCTCTGACATCCGAAAGATGTTCGCATGGTACCAATTGGTAAAAGATGTGGTAGCCATTCCTGACGAGGAGGAAAATGCCGAAACTTCAGAAAAAAGCAACGACAGCAAAGAATCCTGATCTAACAAAACCATGAGCCACAACGCATCCGCTTTGCAAATACCAGACAAGTTGGTCAGGCACTACCTCCTGCCGCCATCAAGGTTGAAAATTGGAGCGATGTGGAAACCTATTTCGAGGAGCTGCTAAACAGATCTATCGTATCACCTTCCGAATTGCGTCAGTGGTTGCTCGATCGTTCAGAGCTCGAGTCTTTTTTACAAGAGGATGTCGCATGGAGGTATATCCGGATGAGTTGCGATACAGCATCTGAATCTTACAAGCAGTCGTTCCACTTTTTCGTTTCCGAGATTGAGCCTAGAATGGCTCCCTATTCAGATAAACTGAATCGCAAGCTACTTGACTCAGAACATGTGAATGGCTTAAAGGATCCCCGTGTTGAAATCATGGTTCGAAGCATCCGTAAGCAGGTGGAAATTTTCAGGGAGGAAAACATCCCGTTGTTCACCGAACTGCAAAAGAAAGAACAAGAATTTTCGGCCATCACCGGAGCAATGACCGTTGAAGTGGAAGGACAAGAGATGACTTTGCAACAAGCTTCGAACCTTCTGAAAAGCACTGAAAGAAGCATCAGGAAAAGTGCTTTCGAAAAAATTTCGAGTCGCAGGCTACAAGACAATGAGCAACTTGATAAACTTTTCGACAAACTGGTTTCTCTTCGCCATCGAATTGCAATAAATGCGGGATTTCAAAACTACCGCGATTATATGTTCGCTTCTCTAGGCCGATTTGACTATGGCGTGAAAGATTGCGAGCACTTCCATGAAGCGGTCGCCACCGAAGTGGTTCCACTGTTGGCCGAACTGCATAACCGGCGAAAAACCATGCTTGGATTGGATGCACTTCGTCCCTGGGACACTCAAGTACCAACTTCAGGCCGACCTGCTCCGAAGCCATTCGCCGATGGATCCGATATGATGGAGAAAACCATCGACTGCTTTTCCAAGATTCATCCTATCGCTTCTAAAAGCATGGAACTGTTGCGTGAATTGAATCACATCGACTTGGACTCCCGGAAAGGAAAGGCACCCGGAGGTTACAACTACCCTCTATACGAGTCGGGAGTTCCTTTCATTTTCATGAACTCGGCTGGATCAGTGGTAGATCTCACCACTATTGTTCACGAGGGCGGTCATGCCATTCACTCTGTTCTCACACGCGATTTGGATTATGTACCGTTCCGCAATGTGCCGTCTGAAATAGCTGAATTGGCCTCCATGTCGATGGAACTGATTTCGATGGAGCATTGGGATCGATTCTTTAGCAACGAGCAGGATCTTGCAGATGCGCGACACGAGCAACTCGAACAATCTGTTTTCGCACTGCCTTGGATTGCCGCCATCGACCAGTTCCAACATTGGATTTACACCAATCCGGAACATACTTCGCAAGAAAGAAAAAACAAGTGGCGATCCATTTACCAAACCTTCTCCTCTCCTATAGTAGATTTTTCAGGCTACGAGGATGTTTTCGATTACACTTGGCAGAAACAAATTCATTTGTTCCAATATCCGTTTTACTACATCGAATATGGCATAGCCCAACTCGGTGCGTGGGCGGTATGGCGAAACTATGTTAACCAGCCAGAACAAACCATACAACAATACCTTCAAGCGTTGCGGTTGGGTTATACGGCCGACCTACCCACCGTGTATCAAACCGCCGGCGTTAGATTCGATTTTTCGAAGGATTATGTGCGGGAACTGGCCCGCTTCCTGATGGATCAACTGTCCAAAGATTAGGTGGAACTGCAACATTTTCAGTAGATTTCGAGTAAAACGGCAAGGAAAATTCCGGCATGGAAGCATGTTGGCATGAATTCGTATGCAGATATCTGAAATTCAGTAAATTAAAACAAAAACAGCAACCCTGTTATCAGGGAAAAAGAACCTTTTGAAACCAGGAATCGACATAAATGCCGCGCTTGAAAAGGCCAAATCGGAGGGCTTATTGCACTCCAGAAGCCTTTTGGTGATGGCTGCCATGAGCTATCTCTGGTTGGCTGGATATGTTTTTATAAAGGGCGAACCAGGCAACCAGATGCTGATGGTTGGAGCCTTGTTGACCGGACTGGTTGCTTTGGTAACAGCCGGATTAACCATGGTATCGAGGACGCTTCGAGAACACCATGCACACACTGCATCGGTGTTTTTCGTTTTGCATTCACTGTTCCCGGTGTTCTTTATGTGGGAAATGACCGATCGCAATCCAGGAGTCATTTTTATCATCCTGTTTGCATTGGTGGCCATATTCCAACTATCGGCACTTCGATTCATTATACTGCACAACATCCTGCTGTTCCTTTCGCTCATCTTCATTCACTTCACAGGAAAGTCTTCCTCCTTGGAAATCCCCCCGATGTTGTTCTTCGGTTCACTTATCCTCTCTACCGGAGCTGCAGGAGTATTACAATATTACCGTTTGGGGAAACAGCGCAAAGAGGAAGAGCAGCGACTGATTGCAACTGGATTAATTAGCACAACTGACGATGCATGGATGTTATTATCGATGCCAGGTTGTGTTATCAGATATGCTGGCAGGCTGGCCGTAAAACAATTCAAGCTCAACCAATCCACAAACGGTGTTTCAGGCTTGCTCGATTTGCTCGAAGGTGTGAATGAAGCCGACATCCGTCAACTGGCATCAACGCAAGCGAAAACCTCCAAGACTATAACCTGTCGAAAAACCACTGGTGAAACATTCAGATCGGTTATCGAGTGCATGGACCTCGGAACCGAATACCAATTTGTTTTTTGCAGGTTCTCTAATGAAACAATGGCCGATACCATGGAGGGTAAAACCCTTCAAACGGCTATGCGATACCGTTACTATCTCAATCTTACCGATGAGGGAATCATTCTCTGCGATGTGGATGGCCGCATCGGCCTCATCAACAGGGTTGCTCAGGATTTGCTTGCTCTCGACACCAACGAGAACCATACCGCCAGGTACCTCCGCGAAATCACACCCTCGGTGGTATGGATCAAGGTTTCGGATTATATGGTAACCGGATTTGCCTTCGAGAAATCGTATGTGATAGAAGATCCGCTTTTCGGAGCCATACAAATGCGTTTGGAACGAATCCACGACCTATTTGATGGCTCAGAACAGATATTCATTAGACTCAATCGCCATACACAGGAGCGCAACAGCGAAACTACTGCCATCACCGAACATGCTGATGGAGCCCATGTGGCTGTGGTTTCAACCGATCTCCAGGGTGCCGTGCTCAGGGCCAACGAATCCTTCTGTAAACTCACAGGGTACAGTGCTTCCGAGTTATATGAAATGGGGCTGCTTCGCATCGTTCACCCCAGCGACTGCGATTTGTTTGAGAAGCACATAACATCAGACAACCAAGAGACTGAGTTACGAATCATCAGTAAGAATGGAAAAACACGACATGTTCGAATCACCACCAGGCCGCTTGCCGATGACCCTACCAAAGGCGTGTCGATTACTGTTGTTGATGTTTCTGGTTATGTGAACTCCAACGATTCGCTTGCCCAAGCTGTATCCAATGTTCAAGCCGTGGTCGAGAATTCTGATGATCCGATTTTCTCGATGGATTTCAACTACCGATTCACTGTGATGAATTCGGCTTGTGAGAAAGAGTTTGGAAAACGAACCGGACACACTCCTGTTACGGGAGACGACCTGCGATGGTATTTGAACGAACAGCAAGCGCAGATATGGGGAGACATGATGACTCAAGCCTTGTTGGGTAACAAGGTTCGATTCGAAGAGAACTTCACCTACAATATGGGCGAAGAACACCACTTCGAAATATCATTGAATCCTATTCATACAGATGAGAAAACCATCTCTGGCATCTCTATTCATATGCGGAACATCACCGAACGAATCCGCTATGAGAGGCAAATCATGGATGCCAAGGAGGCTGCCGAAAAAGCCACCAAAGAGAAGTCGGAATTCTTGTCGACCATGAGCCATGAAATCCGAACTCCTCTGAACGGATTGCTGGGTATGACCGAGCTGCTGATGACCACTCCGCTATCGGGTAAGCAAAAAGAGTTCGCCGACTCCATCCGCCTGAGCGGAGAAGCACTGCTATCGGTTATCAATGACATTTTGGATCACTCCAGGATTGAGTCGGGAAAAATGGAGTTTGAAGAGAAACCGTTTGAACTGCGGTCCTGCATACTGGATACATTCAATATCGTTGCCCTCAAAGCAAAGGAGCAAGGCAATAAGTTAAGTTATAAAATCGACGAGTTCCTTCCATCCTATTTCAACGGCGACAAAGCCAGGATCAGACAGATCTTGGTTAACCTTGTAGGGAATGCGGTCAAGTTCACCAAGGATGGACAAATTGGCGTTAAGGTAACCGGACACAAGACCGAGCAAGGCGATTGGGAGCTGCAATTCGATGTATCGGATACAGGTATCGGTATGACCGAGGAACAAACCAAAAAAGTATTTGAATCCTTTACCCAAGCCGATCCCTCCACTTATGCGAAATATGGTGGTAGCGGACTAGGACTCTCCATCAGTTCACGATTAGCAGCGCGCATGAGAGGACGCGTTTGGGTGGAGAGTGAACTTGGAAAAGGTTCTATCTTCTCCTTCACCATCCGCTTGAAACCCTTGTTGGAAGGCGAATACACCGATGACCATGCACCTGTGCAGACCAAGGCTGCTACTCCTGCGAAAGAGAACAGAGCATCCGGAATGGTGGAGAACCTCGCGGCCGACTATCCAATGCGTGTTTTGATTGCCGAAGACAATACGGTTAACCAAACCCTTGCCCGTATTATTTTCCAGCGCCTAGGATACGAGCCGGATATGGCAGAAAATGGACAAGCCGCCGTAGAGTTGGCGTCGCTTCGCAACTACGATATCATTTTCATGGATGTGCAAATGCCCATCATGGATGGTATAGATGCCACCAAAGCCATCGTATCCGCCATCAAACCCGGTGAACACAAGCCTGTAATTGTTGCTATGACCGCCTATGCCATGGATAGCGATCGCCAAAAATGCGAAGATGCCGGCATGACCGACTATTTATCGAAACCGGTAACTATTGACGACATCAGAAGGCTGCTCATCAAACATGGTGAACAAATTGTAAAAGCGAGGTCGATTACGACTCATTCTGCAACAACAACAAGTGAGACAGCTAACTCCACAGGATTTGAATCGGTGGAATTGATAGACATGGCTGCGATTGACCGACTGAAGCAGCTTAGCGATCCGCAAAATCAATTCCTGGTAAAGCTGATCATGTTATTCATAGAGCAATCGGAGACTTCCATTGAGGAGATAAAAGGTCATTTCGAAGCGGGCAATGCCACCCTTACAGCAAAGGCAGCTCACAAACTGAAAGGATCAGCTTTGAATGTTGGCGCCAACAGACTTTCAAAAACCTGTGCAGCCATTGAGCGAAGCGCTATTAACAATGACTTGGTTTCTGTAGCACCATGGGTTGCATCGCTTGAGTCTTGTCAAGAGGCCTCCAGGATAGCGCTGAGCGAGATTGCCAACATCAAATGATATTGACCTCGGGCTCTATTTCTACCCCGAACTTTTCGCGAACACTCGCTCTGATATCTTCCGAAAGGCGCACCACCTCCACTCCTGTTGCACCACCATAATTGACCAGAACTAGTGCCTGGTCTTTGTGCGAACCGGTTTTGCCAACCACCTTGCCTTTCCATCCGCATTGTTCGATAAGCCATCCTGCAGCCAGTTTGAAAGTTTGTGATCCAAAAGGATATGAAACCATATTGGGAAACTCCTTTTTGAGCGTATCATGTGTTGCTGAGGAGACCTCGGGATTTTTAAAAAAGCTTCCCGCATTGCCAATCATAGCTGGATCGGGCAACTTACTTCTGCGGATATTGCAAACCGCATCGCTCACATTTCTGATGTCAGGATTGGTAATACCCATTTTCTGAAGCTCCTGTGTAATGGCTCCATAAGATACATTCAATTGGTGCTTGCGCGAAAGTCTGAGTGTAACTGAGGTGATTACTGCAGTCCCTTTCATCTCGCGTTTGAATATGCTGTCGCGATAGCCAAAAGAGCACGAACGGGCATCGAATATGCGAGAGGTTCCATCTGCAATCATCCTGCTTTCCAACGAATGAAACACATCCTTCAACTCCACACCATAAGCCCCGATGTTTTGAATGGGCGCGGCACCGGTGGTTCCAGGTATCAATGACAGGTTTTCGATACCGCCTAAGCCTTGGTCGATACACCACATCACCAATTGATGCCACACGACACCAGCTCCTGCCTTCACCAATACCTCGTCGCCTTGGTCTTCCACAATTTCAATCCCACCTATCTCATCCTTCAACACCACACCATCATAGTCGCGGGTGAAAAGCATATTGCTGCCGCCTCCAAGAATCAAAGGTTTGGCATGTATTTGTTGACAAAACTCCAGCAATCCCACCAAGGTATCGACATCAGTGAAAGGGGCAAAGAGGGATGCTCTCACATCCATACCGAATGTATTTAGATTTTTGAGCGGGTAGTCCTTAAGGAATGGAGCTGCCATACTAACAAAGGTAATGGAGTACCTGAAGGATACTCCAAGGAAAAGTCATTGATATCAACAACGGAAGGTTGATTGGCTATAAAAGTGCCGTGAGCAGGGAAGGCGCCAATCCTAATGTGATGACTAGCACCAGTACCAAACCAAGAACAAGCGATTGTCCGGGGCTAAACTCATGCTGAACAGCTTCATGACCTGCGGGTTGAAACATGGCCACGATAACTTTCAGGTAGTAGAATACACTGATAGTAGAACTCACGACAGCAACTACCGCCAACCATCCGTACCCTGCTTGAAGGGTTCCTGCAAAAATGGAGTACTTACCGAAAAACCCTGCCAGAGGAGGAATGCCGGCAATTGAAAACATCAAAACGGTGATGACTAATGCAGGAAAGCGATTCACCTTGGAAAATCCGTGAAGCGAACTGATTTGTTCATTGCCTTTGTTGGTCATATTGGCCACCAGCGTAAAGATTCCGATGGAGGCTATGGAATAAGCAGCTGCATACATCGCTAAAGCGGAGTCGGAATATTCGTTCATGGCAACTACAGCCATCAACATGTATCCTGCATTGGATACACCCGACCAGGCAAGCAACCGTTTGAATGAGGTTTGACGCAGCGCCATGATGCTACCTGCAAGCATACTCAGTGCGGCGAATACCGCCAAAACAGGCGACCACCAAGAGGCTACATCGGAGAAGCAGACACTGAATAAACGAAGGAAGGCGGCGAAAGCAGCTGTTTTCACCACGGTAGACATGAATGCGGTGAACGGTGTTGGAGCACCCTCATATACATCAGGAGCCCAGAAGTGGAACGGAGCAGCAGCCACCTTAAAGGCCAACCCTACCATGATCATCAAAATACCACCATAGAAGATCGGCGTTAATGTACCCTGCTTTTCGGCAACAACTCCTGCGATTGCTTGCAAGCTGAAATGACCGGTGAATCCATAGACCAAAGCGATACCGAACAGCAGAAATCCGGATGCGAAGGCTCCCATCAGGAAATACTTGAAGCCGGCCTCATTGGAGCGTGGCTCCGACTTGTTTGATGCAGCCAACACATACATCGATATAGATAGGATCTCCACTCCGAGGAATAACATAATCAAGTTAGAGAAGCCAGCCATTACCAAGGCACCGCCGAGAGCAAAGGCAATGATGGCGGTGAAATCCGCTTGACGCGGATTGCCAATAAGGAACCCTTCATTCATCATGAACCAAAGCAATGTGGTGAACACCATGATGCCGGAAAAGACAACGGCAAAGTTGTCCATATACAGCATGTCGTTGAAGTAACGCACATCGCCGGACCACTCCATCCCCGTAAGGCCAAGAGCCACCAACAGCACCAGTAGCGTGAGCGGGTATAAGAGTTTGCGGAAATTCAGAATCTCCGAAAGCATGGCCAGTACTCCGACCGCAGTGATGGCTATAAGGATATTCATGTGAGGATTCCGGTTGGGTTATAAGGATTTGGATGTGATGGCTTCCAACGATGGCGCCGCCAGATCCATCAACGGTTTTGGAAATACACCACCTATGATGATCAATGCGCCAACGATAACAAGCAATATGAATTCTGATTGTGTGAGCGGAGTGAAAGTCTGAGACAATACACTAGCTTCACCCAACATGGTTTTGCGATATGCATTAAGCATGTATACAGCTCCAAGGATCACAGACAATCCAGCCACAGCCGCCGTCCAAGCACCATAGTTGTAAATTCCGGAGAGCATCAGAAACTCTCCAACAAAGCCGTTGGTGAGCGGTAATGCCACATTCCCCAGCATTACAAGCATAAAACCAATTGCGAATGGTCTGGATATATGAGCCAATCCACCCATTTCGTTCATACCTCGGTCTTGGAAACGACGCTGCAGAATTTCTGCAACAAAGAACAATCCGATGGCATTCACGCCGTGGCTGATCATTTGATAGGCGGCACCTTGCACAGCCATGGTATCTGCGGTAAGCACAGCGGCAGCTATTAATCCTACATGCGACATGGAAGAGTACGCAGCCATTCGCTTTAAATCGGTTTGAGCCATGGCCATAACGGCTGCATATACAACTCCGATTACAGCTAAACCAACAGCTAGCCACGACCACGAATCAACGGCTTGCGGAACAATGGGCAACACCCAGCGAATAAGACCAAACAAACCCATCTTCAACATGATTCCCGAGAGCAACATGGTGCCTGCCGACGGGGCGGACACATAGGTGTCGGGCTGCCAGGTGTGAAATGGAAATATTGGGATCTTGATGGCAAATGCAATGAAGAACGCCCAAAACACCCACGACTGCTGTGAATCGGTAAGTGTTAAGGATTGAAGCGAAGTGATGTCGAACGAGTGGGCATCGGGTGTTTGCAGCCATAGCCAGATGAAACCCAACAACATCAATAAACTGCCAGAGAGGGTATAGATGAAAAACTTAAGTGTGATTTTGATTCGATCTTTTCCACCCCATAACAAGCAAATGAACCAGATGGGGATGAGCGCCAATTCCCAGAACACATAAAAGAGAAATCCATCCAATGAAGTAAATACTCCATAAAGAGCGGCCTGCATGAGGAACACCAGCGAATGAAAGTTGCGGAAATCGGTTATGTCGCGTCCGGCTGTGCTGTAAATGATCAAAGGAACCAGCAACGCGGTGAGGAATACCATGAGCATTCCAATACCATCAACACCCACATAAAAGGATATACCCAACTCCTTCACCCAAAACTGATCGAATACGAATTGGTATCCGGCAGCGGGATCCAAGGAAGTCATCTTGATTACGACATCGACTAAGGAGGCAACAGAAACCAGCAAACCGGTAAGCATGGCCTTGCGGCTGTCGGGCATGAGCCTCACCAGCAACATGCCTACGAGCGGAACAATGAACAGTGAAAGGATCTGCATGGCCGGTTAGATGAACATTTTTAAGAAGAAGATAACCATGAAAGAGACTACCATGGCGATCATGTAAAATCCAATGGCGCCCGACTGTAAGTGACGCAGCAATCCGGCAAGGTTGTTGGCTAGTGTGCCCATGCCATTGACAATTCCATCGATGAAGCCGTTTTCAATCCATTTGTATCCGATATTGGAAACCGTGCGCAATGGACGGACAATAATGGCATCGTAAAACTCATCCACAAAAAACTTGTTGTGCAAAACCCATTGTAAGCGATTGAGCTGCTCGGGAGCAACGGGCACATGCTTTTCGGTTGCGTAGCGACGGTACGAATACCAGATTACAACGGCGAGGATGGCCAACGAAGAAGCAATCAACACATATTCGAAGGTGTGTGACACATGAAGGTCCTTGTATGCACTCGCCATGGTTGTGATGGGCGACAAGAACCCCGACAACAAATGAGGTGCGTGGAAAATGGTTGGAAGTCCTATGAATCCGCCAACGGTACTAAGCACAGCCAACACGATCAATGGTGTGGTCATCGATGCGGGCGACTCGTGCAGGTGTTCCTGCTGATGCTTGGTACCACGGAAATCGCCGTGGAAGGTGAGGAAGTACAAACGGAACATATAAATAGCCGTCAGCAAAGCGTTGATGCACACCAGAGCGAATATCCAGTTGTTGGTCGCAAACGCAGAAGCAAGAATCTCGTCCTTGGAGAAGAATCCGGCGAACGGAGGAATGCCCGCAATGGCCAATGTTCCAATCAGGAAAGTCAGATGCGTGATAGGAAGCGCTTTTTTCAAACCTCCCATTTTGCGAATATCTTGTTCGCCACCCATGGCGTGAATGACGCTGCCCGCACATAGGAACAACAAGGCTTTGAAGAACGCATGTGTGACAACATGGAAGAGTGCGGTGGAATACGCTCCAAGTCCCAATGCCACAAACATCAAACCGAGCTGGCTGACGGTGGAATAGGCCAAAACCTTTTTGATGTCGGTTTGCTTGAGCCCGATGAATGCGGCAGTGAGCGCGGTAAGAACACCAACAACAACAATGAGCTCGGATGCAAACGGCGCCAACACATAAATCACATTCGATCGAACCACCATGTAAATACCTGCAGTTACCATCGTAGCGGCGTGAATCAGGGCCGAAACTGGAGTAGGACCCGCCATGGCGTCGGGGAGCCAAGTGTATAATGGAATCTGTGCACTCTTGCCGGTGGCTCCAACAAACAACAACAATGCTATGGCTGTCAATACAGGAGCACCCATCGACATGGAAGATGCGCCTTCAATTACTTTATCGTAACTCAACGAACCGAAAGTCTGCACCAACAGGAACATCCCCAACAGGAATCCTAGGTCACCGATACGGTTCATGATAAATGCTTTCGATTCAGCCGCATTGTAATTCGCATTCTTGAACCAGAATCCGATCAACAAGTAGGAGCAAAGTCCTACACCCTCCCACCCTACGAACATCATGAGATAACCTGAGCCAAGCACCAGCAACAACATGAAGAACACAAACAGGTTAAGGTATGCGAAGTAACGGGCATAGTCGGGCTCATCGTGCATGTAACCCGTGGAGTAGACATGGATCAGGAATCCAACTCCGGTAATCACCAACAGCATGATGATGGAGAGTCGATCCACCATAAATCCGAAGTCCACTTCGAAGCTTCCAACCGCCATCCAGGTAAAGAGCTTCTGGTAGATGACCAGATTGGGATCTGACAAGAGTTGGGTGAATAGGATGATGGAAAGGATGAAGCTTCCAAGCACAGACACCGAAGCAACCATTCCCGACAATCCGCGGGAAACGGCCTTGTTTCCGATTCCGTTAATCAGGAACCCGATCAAGGGCAGTGCTGGTATGAGCCAAATGAGTTGTTCCAAGTTGCTTATCCTTTCAGTTTATCGAGGAAATTGATATCCGTATTTCCTGTATTGCGATAGATCATAACCAATATGGCGAGTCCGACTGCCACTTCAGCAGCAGCCACAGCCATGATGAAGAACACCATCACTTGTCCGCCAGGATCGGAATGCATGGTGGAGAATGCCACGAGCAGCAGATTCACGGCATTCAGCATAAGCTCGATGCACATGAACACGATGATGGCGTTGCGACGGAATAAAACTCCCATCACGCCTACACTGAACATGAAGGCAGCCAGCAGCACATAGTTGTTGATGTGGATGGTATCCAAGATCGATCCCGTCATGACTGGGTTCCTCCCTCCTTTTTACCCAACATGGTTGCACCGATCATAGCGGTGAGGAACAAGAGGGCTGATATTTCAAACGGCAACAGATAATCGCGATACAAAACCATACCCAGCACCTGCACCATACCGATCTGGCTATCGAATGCCGGGTTGATGGCAAGTCCTTCGGCGCTCTTGAATACACTGGTGAGCACCAACATCAACAAACCACCGGAAACCACGGCAGCGGTCTTGGCCAAGTTTGATTTCTGCGGCTCCGATTCCTTGTTCAAGTTCAGCATCATGATCACATACAGGAACAATACCATGATGGCACCCGAGTACACGATGATGTGCACCGCGGCGAGAAACTGGGCGTTGAGCAGGATGTAATGTGCTGCAATGGTGAAAAAGCAGAAGATCATGTACAGCACGCTGTAAACAGGCTTCCTGGAGAACACCACCATCATGGAACTGAAGGCGGTAAGGAAGGCAAGCGTGTAAAAAATATACTGTGACATAATCTCTTTCGAAGCGGCGAATTTAAATATTCCTTTCTAGCTGGGAAACTACTTTCATTGGTGACGGTGGGCTTTCAACCTTCCGGAGATATCGACCCGTTTACCGGGATCGGTGGGCTCCACCAGTTGGTCCTTGCCATATATGAATCCATTTCTTTGGTAATCGGAGTTGACGATGCGGTCGGTGAGGAAGATGGCCTCCTTTGGACAGGCCTCTTCGCACAAACCACAAAAGATGCATCGAAGCATGTTGATCTCATACACCGAAGCGTATTTCTCTTCACGATATAGATGCTCCTCGCCTTTTTGGCGCTCTGCAGCCGTCATGGTGTTGGCTTCCGCAGGACAAGCGACTGCACATAGACCACAGGCGGTGCAGTTCTCACGACCTTGTTCATCCCGTTTAAGCACATGGTGTCCACGGTAAACAGGTGAGAATTCGCGTTGCACCTCGGGATAACTGATGGTGGCCTTCTTCTTGAAGAAGTGCTTAAAGGTAATCATCAACCCACCGATGATCGCAGGGAGGTACAACCGCTCCACGAAGCTCATCTTTTTGTTGACTACAACCTTGGACCTATTGGTTAACTGCATTATGGATTCGATTGGGAGATGGAAACAGCGGTGTGCCACAAATCATGCTTCCACATGAGGTAAACGGCGGTGATGACGATGTTGGCCACAGCCAGCGGTATCAAAACCTTCCAACCCATGCGCATGAGTTGGTCGTAGCGGAACCTGGGTATCGTCCAACGGATCCACATGAAGAAGAATATAAAGAAGAACACCTTTGCGAAGAAGAGTACTGTGCCGAGGATGGCCAGCATGTTGTGCGATAGACCAAGCTCGGAAATGAACGGGAAGTTGTAGCCACCGAAGAACAGACAAACAATGATGGCGGAGGATATGAACATGTTGATGTACTCGGCAAACAAGTAGAAGCCGAGTTTCATACTGGAATACTCGGTGTGGTAACCGCCTACCAGTTCGGTTTCACACTCGGGCAGGTCGAAAGGTGTACGGTTGGTTTCCGCAAAAGCACAAATAAGAAACAGCAGGAAGCCCAAAGGCTGCACAAACACATTCCAATGTCCTCCCGGTTGCTGCTCAACGATCTCACGCACGCTGAGGGTTCCGGTGGTCATCACCAAGGCCACAATGGACATTCCCATCGCCAACTCGTAGCTGATCATTTGCGAGGAGGCACGAAGCGCACCCAACAACGAGAACTTGTTGTTGGAAGCCCAACCACCGATCATGATGCCGTAAACACCCACCGACACAACACCGAAGACATAGAGGATGCCGATGTTCACATCGGTAATCTGCATCACATATTCCTTGCCATCGATGATCAGTGAGCTGCCCCAGGGAATCACCACACCGGTCATGCATGCGGTCATCATGGCCACAGAAGGTCCCAGTATGAACAACACCTTGTCGGCATTTGTGGGGATGATCTCCTCCTTCATGAACATCTTGATGCCGTCGGCCAATGGTTGCAACACACCAAAGGGTCCAGCACGGTTGGGACCCAATCGGTCTTGGAAAAATGCCGCCACCTTGCGCTCGGCATAAGTGGAGTACATAGCCACCAACAACGATACCGCGAACACCGCAATCACAAAAATGATTTTAAATATCAAATCGTTCAACTCCATTGGGTACGGTTACTGCGTGTTTTGCTTTTCGCGATGCGCCTTCTCGGCGAGCTCCTTTTGCTTGGAGACATCGATCTTGAGTTGACGCAAGCTCATATAATGATTCTGTGAAATCACCGAATGCCTTTCAATGTTACGGGGGCCTTCGTTGGTCAAATCGGAAGTATTCTTTTATTAAAAACGGCAATCGTTGCAAATGAACGACTCCAACTCACCGTAGCGGTCTTTGCGGCCGGTAACGCGATAAATCTCATTACCACTCATCCACAACGCCACTTTACCACTGCATTTCTTGCAATCGCGGTGCGCATCCATCGGCTTGGTGAACCACACACGGCTCTTGAAACGGAACGTGCGATCGGTGAGCGCTCCTACCGGACACACATCAATCATGTTTCCAGAGAAATCGTTTTCAACCGCATTGGTTATATAGGTGGAAATCTCCGCCACATCGCCGCGGTTGATGACTCCGTGAACTCGACCATCGCACAACTGATCGGCTACCTTCACACAACGGTAGCACAGGATGCAACGGTTCATGTGAAGCTTGATCTTGTCGCCGATATCGATTTGATCGAACTCGCGGCGTTTGAATTCATACCTCGATTTCGACAAGCCATGTTCGTAGCTCAGGTCTTGCAGGTGGCACTCGCCTGCCTGGTCGCACACGGGACAATCCAGCGGGTGATTGATGAGTAGGAACTCGACAACCCCTTTGCGTGCTTCGAGCAAGTCGGGTGCAACGGTATTCTCTACCACCATGCCGTCCATCACCGTGGTGCGGCATGATGCAACCGGCTTGGGCATGGGACGGGGATCGCGCTCAGACCCTTTGGTCACTTTCACGATACAGGTGCGGCAGTAGCCGCCGCTGGTTTCCAGTTTGCTATAGTAGCACATGGCGGGAGGCACCACATCACCACCAATCATTCGGGCGGCTTGGAGGATGGTGGTTCCCTCAGGTACTTCGACGGTGATATTATCGATGGTTACTTTCGGCATGTGCGTATCATATGACGGGTTCCAAATTGTTTACCCTATAATAATGTCGGATGTCTTTGATGGAGGATGGATTTTTCACATACTCCTCGAACTCGCTACGGAAATGACGGATGGCACTGGCAACAGGCCAGGCGGCGGCATCACCAAGCGGACAAATCGTTTTACCTTCTATTTTGCTTTGGATATCCCACAATAGGTCGATGTCTTCCAAGGTGGCATGACCATCGAGGAATTTATGCAACAGCTTCTCCATCCAGCCGGTTCCTTCGCGACAAGGGCTGCATTGACCACAGCTCTCGTGATGATAGAAGCGTGTGAAGTTCCAAAGGTTTTTCACGATGCTTGTATCCTCATCCATGACAATGAAACCACCGGAACCGAGCATGGTGCCAGATGCGAATCCACCATCTGCAAGAGATTCGTAGCTCATCAAGCGAGGTTCACCATTGGCCGTTCTGAGGAAGAGTTCGCCTGGCAAAATCGGAACAGATGATCCGCCTGCAACTACGGCTTTCAACTTCTTTCCATTGCGAATTCCCCCGCAATAGTTATCAGAGTACAGGAATTCCTCAGCAGGCAAACCGAGCTCGATCTCATACACACCTGGCTTGTTGATGTGTCCGCAAGCGGAAATGAGTTTGGTGCCGGTGCTCTTACCGATACCTATTTTAGCATATTCATCGCCACCCATGTTAACAATGTGCGGAACGGAGGCGATGGTTTCAACATTGTTTACAACGGTTGGACAACCCCAAACTCCTTTGACAGCGGGGAATGGAGGTTTGATGCGTGGGTTGCCGCGTTTTCCTTCGAGCGACTCGATGAGTGCTGTTTCTTCTCCACAGATGTAAGCGCCTCCTCCCGGATGAACATACAAATCGAGTGAGAACCCGCTGCCTAATATGTTTTTGCCTAATAATCCGGCTTCGTAGGCTTCCGCAATGGCTTCTTCGAGGATGTGGTACACATACATCATCTCTCCCCGGATGTAGATGTAGGAGGTGTTGGCGCCAAGTGCGAAACTTGAAACGATCATCCCCTCTATAAGGGCATGAGGCAGGTGCGACATCAAATATCGATCCTTGAAGGTGCCTGGCTCGCTCTCGTCGGCGTTGCACACGAGATAACGAGGCACACCTTCGGGCTTGGCGATGAAGCTCCACTTCATACCGGCAGGGAAACCTGCGCCTCCCCTACCACGCAGTCCAGACTTCTTCACCTCTTCGGTAACCTCGTCGGGCTTCATAGACTTCAACGCTTTTTCAACGGCTTGGTAGCCGCCGTTCTCACGGTACGCTTTCAAACCACGGATGCCTGGAACATCAATATGCTTCAGAAGTATCTTCCTGCTCATGCCTTGATCTTGTCTTTAGCGAAGTGTGAGATACACACTCCTTGGTTCCGGTAATCATCCAAAATATCGTCCACCTTGTTGGTGGTCAAATTCTCGTGATAGGTTTGTCCCACTTGCATCATGGGTGCTGTGCCGCAAGATGCGAGACACTCTACGGTTTTGAGAGTGAACATGCCATCGGAAGAGGTTTGTCCCTCTTTGATGTTTAGTTTTTTCTCGATGTACTTCACAATATCTTCAGCGCCCATCAGCCAACACGGTCCGGTACGACACACTTCGATGACGCATTTGCCAACAGGCTTCAGGTTGAACATCGTATAAAACGATGCCACCTCATAAACTTCAATCGATTGGATGGAAAGTATCTCAGCGACCTTATCCATCACGGGCACACTGAGCCACCCGTCGAACTCCGCTTGCGCGATGTGCAATACGGGTAAGATAGCCGACTTCTGCTTTCCCTGAGGATAGCGCTTGATGATTTTGGCAATGAGAGCCGATGCATCATCGCTGAATACCACTTCGCTCTTGTCCTTGTGCATCATCATTTATTCTTGGTTCTTTCAATTCGTAATTAAATCATGCATCTAGTTCGCCTGCAATCACATTCATGGAGCTCATGGTGAGGATGGCATCCGACAACATGCTGCCACGGATCATATCGGCGTAAGCCTGGTAATAGATGAAGCAAGGACGACGGAAATGCAAACGGTAAGGCGTACGACCACCATCGCTGATCAGATAGAAGCCGAGTTCGCCGTTTCCACCTTCTACACAATGGTACACTTCTCCTTTGGGTATGTCCACTTCCCCCATCACAATCTTGAAGTGCCAAATCAAACCTTCCATGGTGTTGTACACCTCATCTTTGGGAGGCAAGTAGAACTCCGGCACATCTGCGTGGAACGAGGTTTGGTCCTTGAGTGATTGTAATTTCTGGATGGCTTGGCGGATGATGGAAAGACTTTGTTGCATCTCCACATGACGAACCATGTATCGGTCGTAGGTATCGCCATTGGTACCAACGGGAATGATGAAATCGAAATCCTCGTAAGAGGAATATGGATTCATCACGCGCACATCGTAATCGACACCCGCTGCCCGCAGATTCGGACCGGTGAATCCGTAATTGAGGGCCGCTTCCGCGGATATGGGACCACAGTTGATGGTGCGATCCATGAAAATTCGGTTGCGGTTCAGTAGGTTTTCGAATTCCTGCAACACTTTGGGGAACTCTTCGAGGAACTTCACGATTTTCTGCCATGCGGCCGGACTGAAATCGCGTTCCAACCCGCCGATGCGACCAATATTGGTGGTGAGTCGTGCGCCACAGATCTCTTCGTAGATCTCATAGATTTTCTCGCGCTCCTGGAACATGTATACGAAACCGGTCAATGCTCCCGAGTCAACACCGATTACGGCGTTGCAGATGATGTGATCGGCAATGCGGGAAAGCTCCATAATGATGACACGGAGGTACTCTACGCGCTTGGGTATTTCGGCACCAATAAGCTTCTCAACTGTCATGTGCCAACCCATGTTGTTGATGGGCGACGAACAATAGTTGAGCCGGTCGGTGATGGGGGTAATCTGATAATAAGGTCTGCGCTCCGCCAATTTTTCAAATGCACGATGGATGTATCCGATGGTAGGCTCGGAGTGCATGATGATTTCCCCATCCATCTTCAGGATGTTCTGGAAAATACCGTGCGTGGCAGGGTGCGTTGGACCCAGGTTCAGCGTGGTGTATTCCTTCTCGGAGGGAGGGAATTGGGAGGCGTTATATGGATTTTGTTCAGACAAAAAAGTAAAATTAAAATGTCATTGGTCAATAGTCATTGGGTGATTCGTCAAACTTTTCAGCGTCCAAACATCTTATCATCCTTATCCCTCCTGAACGGATCCTCGAGTGGATATTCCTTGCGGAGAGGCCAGCCTTCGAGTGAGTCCATGTTGAGGATTCGTCGTAGGTCGGGATGACCGGTGAATCGGAATCCATAGAAGTCGTATGTTTCGCGTTCCATCCAATTGGCGGTTTTGAACATACTAGTAAGGGTTGGAAACACGGGGGGATCGTAATGGGTAAACGCCTTGAGGCGGATGCGGTAATTATTTTCCAAACTGTGCAACTGGTACATCATTCCGAACTTTTGCTTGGCATCAGGAAAATGCAAGCCGCAACAAGTGGTAAGGAATCCGAAGCGCAACGATGGCTCTTCCTTCAAGAAGGTGATGATGTCAATAATGGAATCGTGATCGATGACCAAGGACAGAAATCCATAAGGAGTGTCGTTCTCCAGTACTTTGCCTGGAAAACGGGCCTCAATCATTTCGAGGATCATACGGTTGTTGTCAGCAGTCATTATTTGATTCCGTATGATTGGAGCATCGCCTTATACTCTTCCGAATCGCGGCGACGCAATGATTCGTTTTGCACGAGCTCCTGGATTTTCAAAACACCATCGAGGATCTGCTCAGGTCGCGGAGGACAACCGGGCACATAAACATCCACAGGAATGATGCGGTCGATGCCTTGAAGTACGCTGTAGGTGTCGAAAATACCACCACTCGAAGCACATGCTCCAACAGACAACACCCAACGGGGCTCGGCCATTTGCTCGTATACTTGACGGAGGACAGGACCCATCTTTTTGGATATGGTTCCCATCACCATCAAAAGATCCGCTTGTCGCGGCGAGAAACTGAGTCGCTCAGAACCGAATCGCGCGAAATCATAGTGGGCACCCATGGTGGCCATGAATTCAATACCACAACATGAGGTGGCGAAGGGCAATGGCCAAAGCGAGTTCTTACGGGCCATACCCACCATCTTATCTAAGCTGGTGGCAAAGAAACCGGGACCTTCGAATCCTTCAGGGGCTTTAGCTACTTCTACCATATCAACAGGTCCTTATCTTATGTCTTGATTAATTATTCCCATTTCAATGCGCCCTTCTTGATGATGTAGAAGAAGCCGAGCATGAATAGACAAATGAAAACGATCATTTCAAGGAACCCGAACAAACCAAGCTTCATGAAATTGACCGCCCATGGATACATGAAAATGACCTCCACATCGAACAATACGAATAGGATGGCCACGAGCAGGTATTTGATAGAGAACGGGATGCGGGAATTGCCTTGCGGCTCGATGCCACATTCGAAGGTGTCGAGCTTAACATCCGACTTCCTTTGGGGACCGAGCAGATGGGTTGCGAAAATGGTAGTGAGAACGAAGCCAATGGCTACCACAAACATGATTGCAATCGGCAAATAATCAGCTGGAACACTCAATAACACCATACAAGTCATGATTCACAAACAATCTGTTTTTCAGATATGTTTTAACCGGCGCAAATTTACATTTTTCTTGGTTGCGACCAACCTGATAGGGCTCATGCATTGTTTGGTTATCAACAATTAATATGGGGGCTCGGAATATCAAAACTTAACGCAACAACTCGTTGTTAATTGGGTACTTTTGTGGAAATCACTTGCTTTCAATTTGATTATTAGAAAATTAATAACCCGAAACTAGATCAAGCTCTGGAATTGAAATCAGCAAAACGGATTCAACACCTCTTTAATTGATGGGAAAAAAAGTTTTAATCATCGGATCCGGACTAGGATCATTGGCAACGGCGCTACGATTGACTACCAAAGGGTACGATGTCGAAATTGTCGAAAAACATAATCGACCAGGAGGTCGCTTAAACCTTATCGAAAAAGACGGCTTCTCGTTCGACATGGGTCCCTCCTTTTTCTCGATGAGCTACGAATTCACTGAGTTGTTCAAATCCTGTGGAGTCCAAAATCCTCTGAAGCTTAATGAGTTAAATCCACTTTACGCCGTTTATTTTGAAGGTCGTGAGAAGCCGTTCATGATTCATAAAGACCTAGACAAACTGGCAGCCGAATTTGATGGTATTGAGGGTGATATGGCCAATAAGACCCGCAAATACTTGGAGGCAGCTGGTAAGATTTTCCACGATACGGAGAACATCGTCATCAAGCGCAACTTTAATGGAACTGCCGACTATCTGTATCAGTTATCACGGGTTCCATGGAAGCACGCTCCAAAGATGTTTCGCTCCATGTGGCAGGAATTGGAAAAGCATTACGATTCCCAAGAGGTAAAGGTGATTTTTTCTTTGGTGGCATTCTTCCTGGGCTCCACTCCATTCCAAACCCCTGCTGTTTACAGCTTACTCAACTACACCGAACTGATCCACGACGGATATTGGAATGTCCAAGGAGGCATGTACCAGATCGTCACCAAAATCAAGGAAATCCTAGACACCCGTGGTGTGAAATTCCATTTCAATACCGAAATCGTGAAAGTTCATAAGTCTGGCTCGCGAGTAACAGGCTTCGAGGACGCCAATGGTAAAATTTGGACCGCTGATGTGTATGTTTCCAATTCGGATGCAGCTTCATTTAGAGGCAAAGTATTGGGAAGACCATCATTCAATGAGGCCAAATTGGATAAAATGGATTGGACCCTATCGCCTTTCACAATTTATTTAGGTGTTAAAGGTCGTTTGGAGAACCTCAAACACCACAACTATTTCCTTGGGAATAACTTCGAGGAATATGCTTCCAAAATCTTCAAGACCTCAGTGAGTCCGAAAAAGCCATACTATTATGTGAATGTGAGTTCCCGATCGAACCCCGAATCGGCACCCGAGGGTTGCGAAAACCTTTTCATTCTTTGCCCGATGCCCGACTTGCGCTATAAGCCCGATTGGTCTGATTCAGAGGAGCTTGCTGAAAGCATCATTGCTGATTTGTCAAAACGGATCGGTTACGACCTGAAGGCCAATACGTTGAGCAGAACTATCATGAATCCCATTCATTGGCAGGATCAATTCAACCTGTACCGTGGTAGTGGCTTGGGACTTGCCCATGGATTAAATCAGATTGGAGCTTTCAGGCCTGCCAATAAAGACGAAGATTTTTCCAATCTTTACTACGTTGGAGCCAGTACCGTTCCCGGAACCGGATTACCCATCGTGGTGATCAGCTCCAAATTGGTAACGGACCGCATCGAAAAAGAACATGCAGGAGTATAACGATCTATGTTTGGAGCTCAGCTCCATTATTACACAACGATACAGCACCTCGTTTACGAGGGGCATCAAAACCTTGGACAAGCAATACCACTTGCCCATCTACGCTATTTACGGTTTTGTGCGTGTGGCTGATGAGATTGTGGATACCTTCCACGGCCACGACAAGCGCCAGTTGCTGGAAGATTTCAAAAAGGACACTTGGAATTCGATTCGAAAGGGAATCAGCACCAATCCGGTGTTACATGCGTTTCAGCTCACCGTCAACAAATACCATATCGAGGATGAACTTATAGAAGCCTTTTTATACAGTATGGCTTTGGACCTGGATAAGAAGCAGTACGATGAAGCCTTTTACAACAAATACATCTATGGTTCTGCTGAAGTGGTTGGATTGATGTGCCTGCGTGTTTTCTGCAATGGCAACAGCAAACTGTACAATGAATTGCTGGAGCCTGCCAAAAAGCTTGGTGCTGCATTCCAGAAAGTCAATTTCCTTCGAGACTTAAAGAGCGACTTCCAAGACCGTGGGCGCGTTTACTTCCCGGGTGTGGATTTCACCTCCTTCAGCGAGGCTGATAAGAAAGCCATCGAGGCCGACATACAAGCTGATTTCGATGCCGCATACGATGGCATCATGCAACTGCCTAAAGGTGTACGCAAAGGTGTTTATGCCGCTTATGTTTACTACCTCGAATTACTACGCCGTATTGAAAAAGAACCAGCTTCAAGGGTGATGGAAATGAGGATCAGAGTTCCTGATTGGCTTAAGGCTATACTGCTGGCTAAAGCTCAATTAAAATTGCTTTATTCCAATTGAATCAAAAAAAACGGGCCGCAAATTGCGGCCCGTTTCATATATCACAAATCTTAAATTAAAACCCACAAACAACTGCGTGAGCGACTATATAAATGCTACCACTTACATTGTTAAAGGTTGTTGAGTAAGAAGTACCAGAAAGATTTTCAGCCACTACAGGATATTGACCTGGAGCTACAGTCCAATCACAGGCAGGACCAGGCAGCAAACTGTTTCCAACATACACATGAGCCTCATCCAGTGAATAAGGTGCATTCACCGTGTACGATACCGTAACTGATGAACCAACATAATTTACAACCACATTCCCTACCAAGATGCCATTTGAGAGGTTGCACTGTCCAGCCCCAGCGTAGAGGGGTAAAGTATAGTTACCAGAAGCATAAGGACCATTTGTCCAACCCCAACGATTAAACCCGTTGTTAGGTGAATCGCAAGGATCATCTATTCCTAGGAAACAGGTTGCGGAAGCATTTCCATAGGCAAATGCTGATTCGCACTCTGCAGGAGGTGGCTCAATATCATCATCGCAATCGATAGTGAATGAGAATATCGAACCCCATGAACTTCCTGGAACATATGCACCATTGGCCCAGCCGGTTTGAGTAGATGAACCTGGTATTCCTATAACGCAATGCGCGGCAGCGTATATGACGCTAGGACTACCGCAGCTATAGTTCAAGCATGCAGAAGAAAACGGAACATCAAATGTATAGGATGACAATCCGCCCAAATTAGAGTATTTGAAAGGGAATTGTCCAGGTATGAGGTTACCCTTCCTAGTCATAGGAATACATGACATGGAATTACCGACGGCAAATTGAATTTCGTAAAGGCGATATGAACCTGATGTGTTGTAAGTAACTCGTATAACATCGGGTGTGCCATCATTATTTGTGTCAACATCATCCAAACAAACATCTCCCGCCATAGAGTTCTGTCCAGCAATGATAGGTGTACACTCAGTTCCAGTTTCAGTAATGGTAATTCGTTCGGCAGACGGTGTTACATCCTCATTGGGCTCACATGAGGATAGCAGAGTAATGGGAATCATGATGCGCAATACGCCATTCAATAATCGCTTTTTCATTTTGTTTGATTTAGATGTTTGTGAATTATAGTGGACTGATGATGTTTCAATTGTTAGTAGCCAACCATCAAATACAATTAGTAAGATATGGTCTTAAGCCGTATCTACAATTGTACAATCCCGAAATGCAACTTGGTCTAAAGATTTTGGCGAAAAAAAAAATCAACTAAGTCTCATTTGGCTGTACATCAATTTATTGAAAAACTATAATTCAACGAAATATAGGGTGAAAAACAAAAAGGGATGGTCGGTGAACCATCCCTCCGATTAATAAGCAAAAGTTGTTATTCCGCAATGCCGCAAACATCCGCATGCGCAAGCAAATAAATGGGGGAACCATTTAAATTGCTGTACTGGAATGTATGCGTAGTTGTGATTCCTCCAGTGAATGAAGCGGTGCTACCCAGTTGACCAGGTGCCACCGTGCAATTGTTGGGATATCCTGGCAATGGATTCGAGCCCAGATAGGTATGAGCCGACTCCAAATATGGCGTACAGCCTCCAGTTGAGGGATAATTAAGTTGGTAGGTAACGGTGGCCGAACTTCCTGAATAGTTCAGCGTTACAGTTCCTACCAAAGTTCCGTTGGCGGTGTTGCATTGCCCTGCGGCAGCCCAAAGTTCCATAGTGTAAATCCCTGGTGCATACGGACCATTGCTCCACCCCCATCTGTTGGCATTCAAACATGAGAACCCAAGGAAACACTCAGATTGGTTTGGGTCCTTTGCCCATGCTGTTTCACAAACACAATTGGATGGCGGAGGAGGTGGATTTTCATCGCATGTAATCCAGATTGGAAAATAGGTTCCCCAATTCCCTCTTGTATTTATTCGCGGCCCCTCACCCCAAGCGGTTTCTGTTCCACCCGATTGGTTCCTTACTACGGCATGAGCTGCGACCAAAAATTGAGTCGGTCCAGGGCAGGAGAAGCCCAAGGAAGCGAAAGAAATTTCAGCACAATAGCTGGTTTGTCCACTAATATTGCCTGAATTAATAGGAAATTGACCTGGAATTGGATTACCCGAGTTAGTGCGTGGCATTTGAGTCAATGAAGTTCCCACCCAAAGATGCACCTCTCGTAAAGTCCAACCGCCAGAGATGTTGTAACAAACGCGAATAGCGTCCTTTTCACCATCACCATCGGTGTCAATGTCT
Organism: Bacteroidota bacterium; assembly: GCA_046302815.1. Taxonomy (GTDB): domain Bacteria; phylum Bacteroidota; class Bacteroidia; order AKYH767-A; family OLB10; genus JALRAP01. The sequence continues at coordinate 28,935 of JBKCHO010000148.1, forward strand.
TCAACACATACACTTCCAACATTGATCGTTTGACCAGCAAGCATGTTAACACAACTGGTTCCAGAGGTGGAAGACCCAGCATCAATACGCTGCAAAGCGGATTCAACTGAGGTAGTTGAATTTATAGGTTCGGAAGTTGATAAATTTCCTTCTTGCTTTTCACAAGATGAAATTAAGGTGGCAGAGCACATGAATGCAGCAATAACAAAACGGAAACTTGTTTTCATAATCAGGTTTGTTGAATTGAAGTAAAAGAAGAAATTGAATTTCGTAATATCACTTTCACTGACCAAAATTTAGCGTAAATATTGAGATATTAATACTATTTGTTAAAAATTTACAAAAAACAAGCCATATCAATGAAACCAAGGGTGATTTTCTGATGCGAAAAGTGTAGCAAATAAATAAGAAGGCTTTGTTGAAGTGTGAGTTAAAAAAAAGAGGCCACCTTTTCAGGCAGCCTCCTTCATCGGTTTTGTAATGCGATTATTAAAAGCCACAAACTACAGCGTGAGCGACTATATAAATGCTACCACTTACATTGTTAAAGGTTGTTGAATAAGAAGTACCAGAAAGATTTTCAGCCACTACAGGATATTGACCTGGAGCTACAGTCCAATCACAAGTAGGACCGGGAAGTACATTGTTACCAACATATACATGAGCTTCATCCAAGTTAAATGCACCTGTCAGCGAATAGGAAACAGTAACAGTCGAGCCAGAATAATTAACGGTAACTGTTCCAACATTTGTTCCGTTAGACAAATTACATTGTCCCGCTCCAGCATAAAGTGGCATCGTGTATGTTCCAGGAGCATAAGGTCCGTTTGACCAACCCCAACGATTGAAAGCATTGTTAGGTGAATCACATGGATCATCGATATTCAAAAAACATGTGGCAGAGGCATTACCATAAGCGAATGCCGTTTCGCAATTAGCTGGAGGTGGCTCCTCATCATCACAATCAATAGTAAAGGAGAAGATAGATCCCCAAGAGTTACCAGGCACATAAGAGCCGTTACCCCATCCAGTCTCGGTAGCACCACCCGGAATACCAACCACGCAATGAGCAGCTCCGTAAATTACATTTGCGTTACCACAAGTATAGTTTAGACATGCAGCATTGAAAGGCACATCAAATGTGTAAGTGGCAACTCCTCCCAAATTTGTAAACTTGTGTGGAAACTGACCAGGTATCAAGTTTCCTTTTCTAGTCATTGGAATACAAGATGTCGCATTACCCACAGCAAATTGTATTTCATACAATCGCCAAGAACCAGTTGTTGAATAGGTAACTCGAATAACATCCGGTGTTCCATCGTTGTTAGTGTCTATGTCCTGCAAACAAACATCACCTGCCAAGGTGTTTTGTCCTGCATAAATAGGTGTACAACCTGTTCCGGTTTCAGTAATGGTAATCCTTTCAACAGATGGTGTTGATTCTTCCTTTTTTTCGCAGGAAGTAATAAGAGCCCCAAGCATTATGATGCTCAATGCCCCAAATAACAATTGCTTTTTCATTTGAGTAGGGTTTTGATTGAAGTTAAACTAGAGTTGGTAATGAGGCCCCTAGTTGTGGAAAAAACCTTTTTCAACCAATATTTTTTGGCGAAACCTACAATGGATCAAACGCAAAAGTTTGATTATCAGCCAGAAATAGACATAATTCTACAGTTGATTTTTGGCGAATAAATGAAAGCGAATTGCTATTAAAAATGATTAAAAAGTAATCGTTATCAAACCCGTCTGCGACTGTGGCATCACAGGAGATGTATCAAACTTGACGCTTTCAGCTGCTTGCTTGGCTTTGGTGAGCAAATAATTGCTGGTTGTGGTGGTTCCTTCGATGCCGGGAACAGCCTTAACTACATTGCCATACTTATCGATTGTAATCTCAACAACAACAATACCCTTCTCCATGGTTAAATTGTCGATGCGCGGCTCCTTGGTCATCTTTCTACCGGCCATCACAAAAGTTACGCCTTTAGTGGTGGAATTATTGGACGGACCGCTGTTGGTAAGGCCAAAGCTGATATTGGAAATTTCGGAAATCTTGTATGAGGTCTCCTTGCCTTTGTGAACGAATTTCAAGACGCCATCGTTTAGCGATTTGATTTCACCGCTCAGTGATTCACCGGTTTTAAGCACCAATTGATGCTGGGCGTTCAATTGGGTTATTGACAAAGTCAGGATGCAGGCAACAGCAAAGAGATTTTTCATTTTCATGGTATTTGGTTTCAAAATTAACGACGGACTTGGGCGGCTTGTGTTATTCGAGCCTCTTTTTTTCAACATCAAAAGCCATGCCTTAAATTCACACCATGCAATTTGAGCCACTTCATATCCAATTGAGGTTCTCTTTTCAGGGCCCGTTGCCTGGCGAGGAGGCCCAATCGATTATGGCACCCGTTGGTCGTCCCAGTACAGAGAGCATGTTGCTGAAATACCCGAACCACCGTAAAAGTGCTGTGATGATGCTCATTTTCCCGGATGAAATCGGGGTGGCGCACACCGTTTTCATGGAGCGGGCGCATGATGGAAGTCTTCATAGTGGACAGATTGGCTTCCCAGGAGGAGGGCTCGAACATGCTGACCCCTCACCCATGCATGCTGCACTTCGTGAGTTTGAGGAAGAAGTCGGGGTGTCGGAATCCCATATCGAAGTGATTGGTCCGCTAACCCCACTGTTTATTCCAGCGAGCCGATTTATGGTGTATCCCTTTGTGGGGATAGTACACCACACCCCTGTTTTCACACCCGACCCGGTGGAGGTGCAGTCGCTGATCCAGACGCCGATTAAGGAGCTGCTGACATTCGAAATAGAGCAAGGCAGCTTCCCAACCTCCTATGGCACCTTGCAAGCCCCCTGTTACCGTTTAAACGAGCACAAGCTCTGGGGCGCAACGGCGATGATTGTAAGTGAGTTTCGCATTTTAGTGCATAAAACAATTAACAAGTGACATGTAACAAGTGACATGTGACATGTAACATGTGACATGTGCGAAGTGACAAGTGACATGTGACATGTGCGAAGTGACAAGTGACATGTGTAAAGTGTAAAGTGACAAGTTGGGTTGGGTTGGGTTTGTTTTTGTGCACATTTTGTCAACACTATTTCAGCCAATGCCAATTTTTCAATCGTCAATCGTCAATCGTCAATCGTCAATCGTCAATCGTCAATTGCTATTCTTATCTTTGCATTAAAATTAATCACCTATGCGTACCGCAACCATCCACACTTCCAAAGGCGTTATGGAAGTAGAGTTTTTTGAAAAAGACGCCCCTGGAACCGTAGACAACTTCTGCAACCTGGCAAAGAAGGGTTTTTATAATGGGTTGAAATTCCATCGGGTTATCCCCGACTTTGTGATCCAAGGTGGTTGTCCACACGGCACCGGTACAGGTGGACCCGGTTACAAGATCAAGTGCGAATTGAATGGAGATAATCAATACCATGACCGTGGTGTTTTATCGATGGCTCACGCTGGACGCGATACCGGTGGTTCCCAATTCTTCATTTGTCACAGCCGTAAGAACACCGCACACCTCGATCGCAACCACACTTGCTTTGGTAAAGTGGTTGAAGGTGTAGAAGTGGTTGACGACATCCGCGCAGGTGATTTGATCGAAAAGATCGAGATTCACGAGAGCTGATAAGCAAACATCATGTCGCTTCCATTCAATGTTCGGGTGTATGGCATCCTGATCGATGGCAATCGTCTGCTCGTATCGGACGAAAAGCACCTAGACATGGCCTTTACCAAACTGCCGGGTGGCGGACTGCAATTTGGAGAGGGCACTGTTGATTGTCTGAAAAGAGAGTTTCGAGAAGAAATCGGGCTTGAGATTGAAATCGTCTCACACTTTTACACGGTTGATTTTTTCCAACCATCGGCATTCAATGCACAACAGCAGGTCATCAGCATCTACTATGTTGTGAAGCCAAGGCAAATTCTCCAACAAGACCCTACGCTCAACGAACAAAACGAGCATGGTTTACGCTGGCTGGCACTGCATGAATTATCAGCAGAAACATTTTCACTCCCCATCGACCGACACATCACGCCGATGATTTTGGAGCGGTTCATGGGTAGTGAGTAATGAGTGGTGGGTGGATGCTAGCCATTAGTCAATTGAAAAAAAGAAAACCAATTTGTTTGTCAGAAATTGTCGCGAAAAAAAAAGAAAGCCAAGAAAATTATAGGGCTACCGTGACAGGGAAATTTGTGGCTGCGACTAGGGTGTGGGAGTTACTACGGCAATTCGCCGTTGCACATAACTTGATGCGCATTTGCGCCGGTGGCGGTTGATTAGAATGAACATCAATTGATCGATAATTTTAATGCTATATAAGATTTTCATAAGTAGAAAATTCCGCCACTGGCGACAAATGCGCTGTTATGCGGCGGTGCGTCGC
>JBKCHO010000149.1:0-11799 GCA_046302815.1 Bacteroidota bacterium
CTTGACTCTCCCTCGCTCTCAGATTTAAACCCAGCACCACCACCCAATAGCAGGGTTCCTTTTGAAGTTTGAGCAACTGCAGCCAGTGAAAACACTGACATCACCATTAATAACGCGATTTTTTTCATATTTTTTTTTTTAGTTAATAAAACAAAACTAGTTTGTTAGCAGATTTCGTTCAGCTTTATCCCAGGCAAGTTATAAACACTGCGATGTTTAATTTTTCGCAATTGCCTGTATTTCAATGGATAAAGAGGCTGCGTGATTGGTGTCTACACGAATTATGTAGCATTAAAAACAATAATCGGACGCTAATTCAGAGTTGAAAACCTGCTTACGCCTTTCGAATCACAGCACCCATCTCCCTCTCAAAAGCATCCATGATGCGCTGCATAGCCTTGTCGATCTCCTTATCGGTAAGGGTTTTTTCATCATCGCGCAATACGAAACTTAATGCATATGACTTTTTATTCTCGCCCAATTTGGCATCCTCGTATACATCAAACAATCCCACCTCGCGCAACAAGCCCTTGTCAGTTTGAAATGCCAACTTCTCGAGCTCGGAATAGCGAATGTTCCGATCAAGAATCATTGATAAATCTCTATGTACCTCTGGGAAACGAGGAGGTTCATGCGCCTTCAACCTCTGTGACGCGAATTCGGACTCCAGCAAATCCAAATTCATATAAGCGAAAAAGGCAGGCCCTTGCAATCCGAATTCCTTCATTGTTTTTTTACGAAGCTTGCCGAACAAAACGGCAACTACTCCGCTACGAACACAAGTCATACACTCTTCCAAATGAGCATGGTCGGCTTGGTAGTGCCAATCGACAGATGGTACCATAAAGCCCGATACCCTGAGTAAATGCTGCACCATCGACTTCAAATAATAGAAAGAGAAGGGTTCCTTTTTATGATCCCATGAACCAGGGTGGCGAAGTCCGTTTAACAATACTCCTACCCCGTTAGTTTCATGGTATTTTCCGTCACGCATCGAATAGGTTTTGCCAAATTCGAAAAAGCGCAAATCACTTCGTTGCCGATTTTGGTTGTATACTGCAGCATCCAACATCGGTAGCAGCATATCGAAACGCAACACATCCAATTCAATGCTTAATGGATTGTGAATACGAGCCAACTGAGTTGCTAAATCATCCGCATAAGCGCTGGAACGGAACAGAGAGTTCGACATGATTTCATGGAATCCATTGGCCGAGAGATAATGCGCCATGGAACTGCGTCGCGATTCCAATGGTGCATCAAATCCTGAGTGCAGCGACATGCGCATGATTTCAGGCAGTGGAATGCGATCATATCCATAGATACGCAGGAGCTCCTCACAAACATCGGCCTCCCTGGTTACATCCACCCGGTAAGGTGGTACTTGCACATCCCATCCTGATTCGTGCTCTTTGATTACTCGGATGTCTAGGTTACCAAGAATCGCCAAGACATCGCTGGATGGCATATCGATTCCAGTGATTCGTTTGATAGTAGCATTTCTCAGAGTAAAATTACACCAAGCGACCGGCTCGGGATAGTGATCGGAAATCCGCGAAGTAAATACTCCACCCGCTATCTCTGCAATCAACAAAGCCGCGCGCTTCAAAGCATACAACACCATTTCAGGATCCGATCCGCGTTCGAAGCGGAAGGATGCATCCGTTTTAAGCGAATGGTGCTTGGATGCTTTGCGTACCGGCACGGGAGAAAAACAAGCACTCTCCAAAAAGACTTCGGTAGATGAATCACTGACACCAGAATTCAATCCACCAAAAATTCCTGCCATGCACATAGCACCTTGCTCATCACAAATCATAAGCTCCTGTCCATTTAGCTTTCGCTCTACTCCATCTAAAGTGGTAAAAGGAGTGGCGGGAGGAAGCTTTTTCACCAGCACCTTGCGTCCTTGAATGCGAGCGGCATCAAACGCATGTAAAGGTTGACCCGTTTCATGCAAAACGAAGTTGGTGATATCAACAATGTTATTTATAGGATTTAGACCTATCGACTTCAATCTGTTTTGAAGCCATGAGGGAGAAGGACCCACCTTGACTCCTGAAATATGAACCCCGGCGTAACGAATGCAATCTTTATCTTCAATCCGGACCTCTATCTGTGGCGTTATGTCGGGCAAAATAAAACCAGAAACATCGGGTAGTGTCAAATCAACCTTACGATTCCCTATGGTGTTTATAACAGCACGGAGATCGCGTGCAACACCGATGTGCGAAGCAGCATCGGATCGATTGGGTGTTAAACCGATCGAAAGCACGAGGTCCTGTTCTACAGGAAAATGATTGGTGACTGGCTCTCCTGGTTGTGCACCCTCATGCAAAATCATGATGCCGCTGTGGTCTTCTCCTAATCCGATTTCATCCTGTGCACAAATCATCCCTTCAGAGGCCTCACCGCGTATCTTCGATTTTTTGATTTCAAAGGGTTCGCCCTTGGCGGGATGAATGATGGTGCCAGGAATGGCAACAATCACTTTCTGACCAGCCGCCACATTGGGAGCACCGCAAACAATTTGGGATACTTGGCCATCGCCCACATCCACCTTACACACCGTAAGTCGGTCGGCATTGGGATGGCGCATGGTCTCCAAAACATGGCCAACCACCAACCCTCGCAATCCACCTTTGATTGATTCAAATGGCTCCACGGATTCCACTTCGAGGCCGCAAGCCGTAAGCTGGGCGGATATGGTTTCGGGCGACTCGTTAATGTCGATGTATTGCTTGAGCCAATTGAGGGAAATATTCATGTGGACGGGTGGTGTTGAAAGCAGATATTGGTTACAAATTTATGAAATTGTGCCCTATGCTTGTCATTTTACGCTCTCCAACCTATATCCCAAACGCAATGAATACCATTTCATAACCTTGGGCGCAATGGTTCGATCCTCTGAAAAGCGCGCCTGCAAGACCCATTCAATACTTTTGCGCATCTGCCATGCAATCCGAAGCTCTTGATCCCATTGTTGGTATTTGAAACGATAACCATTGAGAAAAAGCCTCGACCTGCAGTCTATGTAAAACGATTTCGATAGGTATTTACTCAATTGAAAGATAGCCGTTGCACCTGCCGAATAATACAAAACGCTACTACTCCCCATCAGCAGCTTCCTTTGAAAAGGGTTTGGTCTGGTATTTAAGTCATGTATGCGATTCAACATGAGGGCTGGAAAAGACAAATCCAATGCTGCGTCATCGAATATGAGGAATCGAATACCGGAACCCTGAACAAACTGCGACGGGTTTAGAAAGCCTCCCTTGGGATCTGACAAATACCTGCCACGGCTAGGGTCGAATAGCAGTTCTTGCTTCGGAAAAAGCGGCCCCTCCAACAAGAAGCTGGTAGAACCGGTTGTTTTCTTGCCATTGGCTTGGGCCGAAAAGCGAAGAACAAAACGGTCGCGATAGCGATTGGCAACTCCCCCATGATAAAGCGAGACCCCAAACTCATCAGCGACCTCGAGCTGTCGGATTTCGGTTTTCCATTCATACTTCAAATCCAAATCAAATCTTCTGAAAATTTGCGTGGCATCATCCGACTGTACAGAAATACTGGCAGAAAAGGATTCTCTGATCCTTCTTTTAACTGTATCGCCTTCTTGCCAGCATGGAATCCAATAAAACAATCCAGCCAAAAGGAAATACATTCGTATCAAATGCAACACTTATAGATTCAGTGACATACTACCTGATCCATATTGATCAGATAGACTACTATCTTCACCTTCTTATTGCTAATGGCAGCTTCTATCCAGGAATTGACCCTTTGCCTGTAAACTAATTTTCCAGTCCATGTGGCCCATGTTATAAACAAATGGTAATCTGCTTTTGATGGCACAAACTCCGAACTATCACAGGGAAAGTTTTTTAAGTGACTGGCAAATGTTGACATGTTTTCCTGATTCCCAATGATTGACCTCGATGTGGAATCCAAACCAGAAATGAGAACTGATAAAGGAGCGGTGCAACCTGGGTTGTCCTTGATTCGGTAGTCTATGGCTCTACCTTGCGCATCAAACAAAAAAGGCTCGGGAATAAACCATTCATGATCAACCGTAGGTTCAGCATAGCACATTTGACCCTGATCCGAAATATACTTGGATTTAAAATCCAACACAGCCTCACTAGAGACAACTTTTGAATCTCGAACGCCATAAATCAAACTAATTAGGGAACCACAGGAGGAAAAGCCCAAGCTCAGCAGCATGTATAGAAATATCACCTTTTTCATAACCTTTTAAATGAGCCGGCACCCCGCGAAAGGGTGCCGGCGGAAGTTTATCGGTATGAGATAACGAATCGGAGAATTCCATTTGATTCGACCACTGGATATCGTCCCTGGATCAAGATGGCACTATTGGAAATTCCCAAATCAGTTAGGATATCGGACGGGACGGGAGAATCATCCTCCATCACAAAAAAACCCGATTTGAAATACCTGTCATAGGCGTTTGCCGTCAAACCAGTTGTGCGGTTAATCTCGAACACGATTGCATTCGAATAATCATCTTTCGTAACAGTAGCAATCACATTGTTGCTTCGCCCCTCCGATAGCGTTGCCCTGAAATTACAAATGCCAAAACCCTCGCAATCGCGTTTGCGGGCTATGGTGAAGCAAATGGAAACTTTGGGTTTTGCAGAAATAAAATGCACTGTTCTTGGTGGCTCCATCGCCGTGGAATCATAGCTAGAAAGCAGTGAAGGAACAGAAACAAAAAGCATAATAAAAATGTTTGATTTGAAAAGTTTCATGATTTAAATGTTTAAAAAGTGAAAAAGAAAAAAAATTAAAAGTGATTTGTTTGAAGAAATACCTCCTTTCATTTAATTGCCGACCAATTCAGAAAAGAATTGACCGGCTTAGTTAGACATGAGAAAAGCACCGGGGCAAACATAGTTTGTTTATGCATAAATGGTCATAAATTAAACGCTTAATATGCTTCGGGGACTAAATTTCATGTTTCGACAGGCATCGCAACTATTTATCCATATCTTTATCGAAAACCTGCCACATAAATGATTATCAACCCAAAAACACAGGTCAAATTCAAACAAGAAGGAAAAACAGCCTTTTTCAACACGCTTAAAGGGCGTATAGACCAACACTTCAATACTCTTGGGAAAAGTAGACATGCCAACTTTACCATGGTTGTAAAAACATTGGTGATGTTATCGGCTTACATCATCCCTTTCTTTTGCATCGTTTTCCTTCAACCCTCTTGGCCGATTTCACTGCTTCTTTGGACCATAATGGGAACCGGATTGGCGGGTATTGGTATGTGCATTATGCACGACGCCAACCATGGCTCCTATTCATCCAATAAAAACATCAATACATTACTTGGTCATACGCTCAACATGGTAGGTGGTTCTGTTTGCAATTGGAAAATTCAACACAACATCCTCCATCACACCTATACCAATATAGCCCACATGGATGAAGACATCGCCGACAAGGGTGTGTTGCGATTCAACCCTCACACACCACACCGTGTCATCTTGAAATTTCAATACCTGTATGCCTGCGCTTTTTATGGTATCATGACCTTGTATTGGGCTGTTGCCAAAGATTTCATTCAATACGCAAGATTCAGCAAATATGGACTCAACAAAGGGACGAAACCGTATGACAAAAGGGTGTTCATCAAAATACTTTTAGACAAAGTTGTTTACTTCTCTCTGTTCATTGGACTGCCATTGTGGATGGGCGTTCCGGTGTGGAGCCTAGTTGCCGGCTTTTTGTTGATGCATTTTACAGCCGGCATCATTCTCACGCTGGTGTTTCAAATAGCTCATACCATCGAAGGAACAAAGCACCCGCTGCCCGATGCGAATGGACATATTGAAAACGCATGGGCTATCCACCAAATGGAAACCACAACCAATTTCGCCACAGGCAATAGGTTTCTTACATTTTATCTAGGAGGACTGAATTACCAGGTAGAGCATCATCTCTTCCCAAACATCTGCCATGTTCACTATCCGGCCATAGCTCCAATTGTCAAGAAAACGGCCGAAGAATTTGGAATACCCTACTTGGAAAAGAAGACTTTCATGGATGGTATAAGATCCCACTTCAATCTACTCAAATCCTTAGGCAGGTTGCCAAAAGCTTCCGAAGCCATTGGCTGATCCCATCAACTGACTTTACTCCAATCCTCCCTACCCTTCATCCGATTTTCAAGAGCCAAACGAACGGCAGAATTTTCAGTTTTCTCCAATGAGGGGTCTTTTTTCAGAATCTCAATAGCTGCTGCACGGGATAGTTCCAAAATAGAACCGTCTTTGACTATGTCGGCGATTTTCAAGTCCACCGCACCCGATTGTTTCGTTCCTGTAATATCCCCTGGTCCGCGTAAGCGCAGATCCACCTCCGCGATTTCAAAGCCATCATTCGTTCTAACCATGGTTTCCATTCTTAGTTTGGAGTCGGAAGATAGCTTATAACCCGTCATCAAAATGCAAAAGGACTGTTCGGCGCCTCTGCCTACGCGACCCCTCAATTGATGCAGTTGTGAAAGTCCGAACCGCTCTGCACTTTCTATTATCATAACGGAAGCGTTGGGAACATTCACTCCAACCTCTATTACTGTTGTGGCAATCATGATGTGTGTTTTTCCTTCGGCGAATAATTTCATCTCCTGGTCCTTGTCGGCCGCCTTCATTTTACCATGCACTATACTGACCCGGTAATCGGGCCGAGGAAAGTCTCTGCAAATGGCCTCGTATCCCGTTTGCAAATTCATAAGATCAAGCTTCTCCGACTCCTCAATCAGCGGATAAACGATATATATTTGTCGGCCTTTGGCAATTTGTTCCCGCATGAATCCAATCACCCGCGCCCTCGAATTTTCGAAACGATGCTCTGTTCGAATAGGCTTTCGTCCTGGTGGCAGTTCATCAATGACACTCACTTCCAAGTCTCCATAAAGCGTCATAGCCAAAGTTCTCGGAATAGGTGTTGCAGTCATTACCAACACATGGGGTAATGTGTCTTCTTTCCCCCATAGGCGGGCGCGTTGTTCGACACCGAAACGATGCTGCTCATCTATCACCACCAATCCCGTATTGGCGAATTGAACACGATCCTCTATCAAAGCATGGGTTCCAACAATAAAATCCAATTCACCAGATTTCAATTGGGCAAGTATTTCATCCCGTTGTTTTTTACGGGTAGATCCGGTTAGTAATGCGATAGACATACCGGTTCCCTCCAAATAACCGCTAATGGTATTGAAGTGCTGTTGGGCAAGAATTTCAGTAGGGGCCATTAAACAAGCCTGGTAACCGTTGTCGTTAACCATAATCATGCTTAACAATGCGACCAGCGTTTTACCGCTGCCCACATCGCCTTGTAGCAAACGATTCATCTGTTTGCCACTACCCATGTCGGTTCGGATCTCTTTAAGCACCCTCTTCTGGGCGTTGGTAAGCTCGAAAGGAAGATGGTTGTTATAAAAGCCGTTGAACTTGTCTCCTATTCTAGAAATGATTTTTCCAACTTCTCGCTCTGTCTTCAATAATTTGCGATGGAGTAATTCCAATTGAATGAAGAAAAACTCTTCGAATTTCAATCGAAACTCGGCCTTCTTAAGTGAATCGGTGTCTTTGGGAAAATGGATTTGCAACAAGGATTCACGCAGACCTGCCATGTTGAATGAATTCAGCAGATAAGAAGAAAGTGTATCAGGTAGTGAATGGGGCAGCTGCTGCAGCAGTGATCGTTGCAAGCGTACCAAACCCTTACTATCCAATCCTCGAACTTTTGCTTTTTCTGTTGAAGAGTAGAATGGCTGTAGACTGAGCCCGATCGCGTCCTCCGATTTCAAAGACGATGGCTCGATTTCAGGATGTACGAAATTAAACTTGCCATTGAATTCAGAGGGCTTGCCAAAAACCGTATACTCGACTCCGGTTTTCAAACTGCCCGAAATCCATTTGATGCCTTTGAACCAAACGAGTTCGATGGAACCACTATCATCGCGCAATTGAACGACCAGACGCTGCGCGCGCTTCTGACCAACAGTGGCCATGGAAGTAATTTTGCCTTTCACCTGGATGTAGGCAGCATCATCATGAACCTCTGCTATTGAATGAAATTTGGAACGATCCACATAACGAAATGGGAAATGATACAAAAGGTCTTTAAAAGTAAAAATGCCCAGCTCTTTTTTGAGCACTTCGGCCCTTTGAGGACCAACTCCTTTCAAATACTCGATGGATGTATCAAAAAACGCCATGAAATATGCTAGTTTGTAGGTTTTGAGCCTCAGCCCAAATATAATTCAAAACATGAGCCAATAAGTGTTTAGAACAGGCATCAAGCATTAAAATACCATATTGAAAATGCCTTTAAGCAAAAGTCAATACCTTTATGTTTGAAATGAAAAAAACCGTTTTTTGTATTTTTTATGTACTATTGAGTTGGGGGATTTCCCGCGGACAAACTCCTATTTTCCAAGTAACTCATTCCAATTGCTACGGTGGATCGTTGGAGGAAGATTTTTTCCACTCCACCCGCACCTCTGACGGCGGGTACTTGTTGACGGGTTTGAGTGATTCTCAAGATGGGGATATCAATCAGTCTGTTATTTATGATACAACGAATGTTTTTGTTGTGAAAACAGATTCTCTAGGGAACAAGCAATGGGCCAAGATTTACGGTGGAAACAACTACGACAAGGGTCGATTCGGAATGGAGGATGCCAATGGAAATTATTTGATTGTAGGTACGACCTTGTCTACGGATGGAGATGTGGTTGCCAACCACGCGAATTCCGAAGTCTTTGTGATGAAACTGAATAGCCTTGGAGATATTATTTGGTTGAGGACCTATGGTGGTAATGGATTTGAAAGTGCACGATGTATCCTACAAACGAGCGATGGCAATTATTTAATCGGAGCTTACACTACTTCTCCCGGTGGTGATGTAAACGCTCCACACCGAGGGGAGCATGACGGCTGGATCTTCAAAACCGATACCGCGGGCAATATCATTTGGTCTACGACCTACGGAGGCTCTGAAACCGACCGCATCCGATGGATTGAACCTTTGGCCGATGGGGGATACATGTTTATTGGAAGTACAATGTCGAGTGACATTGACTGTATTGGGAACCATGGCGATCATGATTTCTGGATAGGCAGGATTGACTCCATCGGAACCTTGATTTGGAGCAAGGTTTATGGTGGTAGTGGTCCAGAATGGGCCTACCACTTGCTAGCCGAACCCGATTCAACTTGGTTGGTAACCGGATTTACAGGTTCAAACAACAATGGAGATGTATCCGGCTTCAAAGGAGGTGCAACGGATGGATGGGTGATTCGACTAGATGCGGACGGTAATCTCCTAGGACAGAAGTGCCTTGGAGGATCGCTTGACGACAGATTGAATAGGTCCATTCATGGATTTCAAAACAACATCCTTTCTGTAGGTTTCTCTCAATCAAACGACATGGATCTTCAAAGTCTTAATCCAGGAGGCAAGTATTCCTTTTGGGTTTGTTCCCTTGACTCGACCCTATCCAGCGATTGGAGTTATTGTACAGGTGGTAACCTAGGTGATTTTGGTGAAGAAATATTCTATTCAGGCAGCAGCAACTCCATCACTCTAGTAGGTGAAACAAATTCCTACGATGGAATCACCAGTTCAAATCACGGCGGTTTGGATATGCTTTTCATTCGGTTAGAAGTAACTGGTTTTTCATCAACCAACTTTACCGAAACCTCACCGGCACAAGTTCATTACGATGCCAATAGCCACGCATTGATTCTGCATGGATATGCATCCAACAAATACATCAATATAGAATTGACAGATCTGAATGGCCGTAGTATCTGTTCAATGAAAAATTTAATATCTACCGAACCAATTACGAAAATACTATTGCCATCCAATACTTTGAATAAGTCGGGTGTTTTTGTGACCCGGATTACTTCAGCCGAAAACGAAGTGGTTCAAAAAATAGCTGTCATTAAATAAAAAATCCCGGTCTTTTGGACCGGGATTGGATTTATTTTCGACCAGATAAACTGGTGAGGGTTCGATACGGTTACTGGGATTTCTTCACATTAACGGCATTCGGACCTTTGCGGCCTTCGGTAACTTCATAAGTCACCAAGTCATTCTCGCGGATCTTGTCCACAAGACCAGAGTGGTGTACAAAGATTTCCTGTTTGGACTCGTCCTCAACGATGAAGCCGAAACCCTTCTGTTCATTGAAGAACTTTACTTTTCCTGTTTTCATTTTAAATAGGTTAATTTTGTTAATAATCATCAAATGTAGTCTTTTTTCGCAAAAAACCAAACGATTTCTTAAAACTATTTTGTATGGATGCTTCCGGAAAAGTCCTTGGAAATTTCGTTGACCTCTTTGAAAGAGCGGTTTACGCCGCTTGGGTGTGCTTCGAAAATGGAAAAGTGACCTCAATTGACAAATCGGGTCCGGAGCAGCCCGGACTGCCATTTCTCATGCCCGGCTTTGTGGACGCACACATCCATATCGAAAGCTCCATGCTTACCCCTTATGCATTTGCAAAGGTTGCTCTAGGGCATGGAACAGTGGCCACTATCAGCGATCCACATGAAATTGCCAATGTGTGCGGCATGGAGGGAGTACTTTACATGATTGATAATGCCAAAGACGCTGGCCTCCGCTTCTGTTTCGGTGCCCCATCATGTGTGCCCGCAACAACCTTTGAAACGGCTGGCGATGAGATCAACATCGAGCATATTCAAGCGCTGTTGTCGAGAGAAGATGTGTTGTACTTATCAGAGATGATGAACTACCCTGGTGTTCTTTTCAAAGACCCAACAGTAATGGAAAAAATAGCAATGGCAAAAAAGTTCAACAAGCCTGTCGATGGACATGCACCTGGACTTACCGGAGAAGATGCTATCAACTATATCAAAGCAGGAATAACTACCGATCACGAATGCTTTACGCTCTCTGAAGCCCAATTTAAATTGCAGCACGGCATGAAAATATTGATCAGGGAAGGTTCCGCGGCTCGCAACTTCGATGCCCTTCATCCACTGATTGATTCTCACCCTGACATGATAATGTTTTGCAGCGATGATAAACATCCTGATGAACTTCTTACAGGCCATATCAACAAACTGGTTTCAAGAGCGATTGCATTAGGATATGACTTGTTCGATGTACTCCGATGCGCTTGTGTGAATCCTGTTTTTCATTACAATATGCCCGTTGGGTTGTTGCGAGTAGGCGATGCGGCTGATTTTATTTTGGTTAAAGATCTAGTGGATTTCGATGTTGAAGCCACTTACATTAAAGGTGTCGTTATGTACTCGGAAGGTACATGTCGATTGCCCGAAAAAAAACATCATGCCATCAATCGTTTCGAATCATACACAGTCGAACCTAAAGATTTTGAAATCGATGGCACGGATGGTAATATGAAGGTGATAAACGCCTTGGATGGACAGTTGATTACCCATTGCCATACGACCAACATCAAAACATCTAATGGAAAAATTATTTCCGATACCTCAAACGACATTCTGAAGCTCGTCGTTGTAAACCGATACCAAAAGAGCAATCCAGCCATTGCATTCATTAGAAATATAGGCATCCGAAGCGGAGCCTTTGCCTCTACAGTTGCACATGATTCACATAACATCATTGCGGTCGGAGTCGACGACCTTTCACTCTCCAAAGCTGTTCAAGCTTTAATGGACTCAAAAGGCGGGTTGAGTGTTGTTGGGTCGCCAGTCCAAATGGTGGATGTACTTCCGCTTCCTTTAGCTGGACTTATGAGC
>JBKCHO010000150.1:0-4332 GCA_046302815.1 Bacteroidota bacterium
TTTTTCCATATTTGGGTGTGCGCCATAAAAAACCATCAATGGGTGTTGGGGTGCCCAAACAAAATCGGTTTGAAAAACAACACGACTCTGGAGTCGTTTACAAAACCGTTTGGGCTAAACAAAAGAAAACACATCGCGTAAAGTCCGGAGAATCCTTGTCCATCATTGCTCAGAAATACAACTGCACCTATACTCAGTTGAAAAGATGGAACGGGTTGAAGTCTGATCGTATTCAACCCGGACAACAACTTTCCGTACAAGTGAATGTCAAAAAAACCATCGGCATCAAACCGGAGCCTAAATCGGATGATGAAGATGCAAGTGATTCTACGACTCCATCCGACCCAAACAACAAAGTCATTGCTGCAGATAGCTCACGCACTACTACAACAGAAGCACAAGCCGTAAGCACAGCTAAAAAGCAAGCTTCGGATATAAAACCATCAGCAAAAAAGCAGCCCGCCAAGAGCACCTACAAAGTCAAATATGTTTACCATACTGTTCAACCGGGAGATACACTGTGGGACATAGCCCGCAAATACAAAGGGATTTCGCCTGAGGATATTCGCAAAACAAACAATCTAGGAAATGCCAATAGCATCAAGCCTGGAACGCGGTTGAAAATTAAAATTGGCGGATAAGATCCACTAAAAAATCAAAGAATCCGTTTGGATGTGTCGCCATCCACGCAAACCACTCCTGGAGATTTTCCCACTTCAAAAGAACCGAAGTCGCTCCAACCATAAAGATCAGATCCGTTCACTGTAGCCCATTTCAATAATTCTTTTACCGCTATTTGCGGGTATGCATCAACAATAGTTTGGATTTCATCCCAAATAGATAGGCCATTGTTGGAGGCCAGGCTGTCGGTTCCTAGTACCATCTTACAACCCTCGCTAATCATCAAAGGAATATTCGGCAGTCTTTTTTCAATATAAAGATTGGCCTTTGGACAAATACAAAACCACATATCATCGAACCTTCCTGTGGATTTTAGGAAGCGTAGATCCTCCAATGTCAAATAGGTGTTATGAACAAATAATAGTTTTCGGTTGGCAGGAAAGAATTGGGAAACAAACTCCGTTGATGAAACGCCTTCTCCTTTGTAGTCATTACTTACCAGACCTAAAGAGGCAAATAGTTTTTTGAATTCTCCACAACCGCTTTCAATAAATTCGTTTTCGGAAACGCTTTCGCGGTGATGAATAGACCAAATACCATCGCGTTCCCCATGAAAAACCTGAATGAGTTCGAAAAGTTTTTTGTGTACTGAATATGGAGCATGTGGCACTACAGAGGCATTCATGCCTAGAGCAATGGAAGAAGACAAAGCCTCGTTGGCACATTGCATGCGAACATCCACTTTACTTGCGTCCATTCCAAAAACCTCGAACAGATTATGATAACGAATAGACCCCTCAGACTTCAACTTAAAATATTCAACTCCATTGGCAATATCGCCTACGCCTTGTATTCCGCTTTCCCACATCTCTCTGTTTGCTGCATGTGCGGAATGCATTTGGTCATGATCAAAAGGTTTTCGCTTCGTAATCATTTCGTGTATGAATGCCGACAAACCATCGCCGGATGCTATTGCCCCCTTTAAATAAGAAAGCTCCAAATGACAATGGGCATTGATCATACCGGGAACCAAAAAGCCATTGAAGTGTCTGGCACCTTCCTGTATATTTCCTGCCAACTCCAGGACGCACCCTTTGGAATCCAAAACCAAAGTTCCAGACTCCAACCAATCGCCATTAGGAAGCAGTATGGCGTCTGCTGTTAGTTTTTGATGAGACATTGAATTACAGAACCGGAAACCAGCTGGTTTTTTCTATGGATAGTAAATTCAAACCGCATTGATAACAACCGGACAATTCAATGAGTTTGCAATAAAACAGTGCGCATGCGCTTTCTCATGAAGTGCTTTAAGCTTTTCATCATCTGATGGTGTTGCCAATATGACCTTTGGATGCAAAACCACCTCCGTAAAGCGACCTATCCCATCCGTATCAAAGGAAAGCGTACCACAAGGATTGTCCTCATAGGCCGTAACCACAACACCCGCATCTGCACAACAGTGCAAAAACCAAAGCATATGACACGAAGACACGGAATATAGCAACATGTCTTCCGGATTGTATAGCGATGCATCTCCTCGGAAAACAGGAGCTGAAGAACATGGAAGTGACTCCTTTCCTACAGCTGAAAGGGTATGGCTGCGGCTGTATTCGGTATAGGAAGAAGTGCCGCTACCACGATTTCCAGTCCACTCTATACTGATTTCAAAATGATGCTGCTTCGACATGGGCGTTCGGATCTTTCAAATGTAAATATACCGAGAATTGGGGCTTTAAGATAAAAGGGGTGTTCTAATTGGAACGAAGCCTGCCTCCTCATTGCTTATCTTTGGAGCCTGATGCCAACTGCTATCGATATCCGTAACCTTACGCTGCCCGTACTCACGGCGCAGCTTCAAGCTATTGGCGAAAAATCGTTTAGGGCGAAACAGATTTATGAGTGGCTATGGCAAAAGTCGGCGCGATCATTTGATGAAATGACCAATCTGTCCATCGAATTACGGGCCAAGTTACAGGCTAATTTCCTTTTAAGACCGGTTCGCCTACACAGTCAACAAATCAGTCGTGATGGAACCATTAAATGCGGCTTCATTTTACACGACAACCACCTAATCGAAGGGGTGCTTATTCCTGCTGAGGATCGTATGACAGCCTGCGTTTCGTCGCAAGTGGGTTGTAGTCTCACTTGCAAGTTTTGCGCCACTGGTAAATTGGAACGACTGAGAAACCTAGATGCATCGGAAATATATGATCAGGTCGTCATGATACGGAACCTCTGTATGGAGACCTACCAAAAACCCCTTACCAACATCGTTTACATGGGTATGGGCGAACCCTTGCTCAATTATTCGAACATGTTGCTCTCCACAGAACTGATTTCATCTGAAATGGGTTTGGGAATGGCAGCCAAACGCATTACGGTATCTACGGCAGGCATAGCAAAGATGATTCAAAAGTTGGGTGATGATGGTGTTCGCTTCAACCTGGCTTTGTCTCTTCATGCCGCCAACGACCAAAAGCGAAGCCAGATCATGCCTATCAACGAACACAACAGCCTTGATGTATTGGCAGAGGCCCTACGGTATTTCCATAACAAGACCGGTTCGCGAATCACCTTTGAGTATATCGTGTTTCATGGATTCAACGATGAATTGGAAGATGCTCGAGAATTGGCGGCCTTCTGCAAAAATGTGCCTTGCAAAGTAAACCTCATCGAATACAATCCAATCGAAGAAGGCGGATTCATCAATGCCAAGGAAGATAAGATTGAATCGTTCAGTCGTTTCTTGGAGAGTCGCAATATCATTGTAAACATAAGACGAAGCCGCGGTAAGGATATAGATGCCGCATGCGGACAACTTGCCAACAAGGGAACGAAAAACTAAACCGCCCCCGGTCATCCGGGAGCGGTTGAAAAGCTTTTCGAAAAGTACGGAGCCCCTTGCTGCATTAAACTCCGAGGTGAAAAGAATGATCCAAAAGTATCTGAGTCCTTTTTTTCTGTAAAGCGGGAAAAAGGATACGCACCATGCCAATGAGTGAAGGCGCCTGCTCCCTGAGTGAAAGGGCACAAAACCGTAATAACACCATCCAATCATGTATTCTAAACAATTTACCATTCGCTGGGCCGACTTGGATGCCAATGTGCACATGAGGCATTCGGCCTACAACGACTATGCCGCCCAAACACGATTGATGTTCATGGCCGAACGAGGGTTTGGGATGGATTGGTTTAAGATCCACAAAGTCTCCCCGGTAATTCTTCGTGAAGAAACCGTTTTCCTAAAAGAAATTTCCGGTAACGAAACGATCACCATAGACATTCAATTGACTAACATGAGTCGAGACGGCGCCAGATGGAGTTTCATGAACAGATTTTTCAAAGAGAATGGAACTTTGTCGGCTCGCTTGGTAGTCGATGGCGCATGGATAGACCTTGAAAAAAGAAAGCTGACAGCTCCACCTGCCGAATTGTTGCAGCTTTTTGAGGTTGTTGATAAAAGTGAGGACTTCAGTTGGATTGAAAAGCCCTGAAAAGCCAAAAGGACCTTGCCTTACGGGGCAAAAGTCCTTTCATGGTTGCTTGGGAAAAATATGTTAGAATCAGAGGGTCTTGGAAAGAAATGCGATTAAATCTTTCCTAAACTGATGGAACAGCTGCTCGAATCGGTTTACGCGCTCCCTCAAACTTCCGTCGTCGGGCAACGAGCGTCTGTTCACAGCCGTACCATTCTGTTGAACGCTTTGTTCA
>JBKCHO010000151.1:0-13243 GCA_046302815.1 Bacteroidota bacterium
GTTCCTGAACGGAAAAAGGTATTGGGATTGAAGTGAAAGGAACCAGGATTTGCAGCTATGCTATTTTTCATGGTATTAAACTCCGTGCAGGAAACAATCATTCCCATTTGATCGGGAGTAAGCTTTTTTTCTGGAATCAAAAATTCATTGAGCAGTTTTGTGACCAGGTATTTTCGCTCCACGAGGTCTTCATACCTTAGAATCAGCAACCGGTTTTTAGCGATCCGACCATTGCATCTATTCCCCCATTTAAGCACATGTTTGTGATAGTCGCCGAAATACAGGTTACCCTCCAAAAACAATTTCACAAAATCATCCATGGTGATGTTCTCGGGAAACTTGAGCAATGGGTGCGACTTATAGAAAAAGTATTGCGAAACAGCTGCTCCACGAGGATCTCTGAAAACCATTATGAATTTCGTTTCAGGATGAATATTCCGTATTGGAAGATCATCGTCTTCGCAGTGTGTGTACCAAAGTCGGGGAAATCCGGTGGTGCGCTCGCGGAATTCGTGGAAATCTGACTCGCCGTGTTGAGACACCATCACTTCGGGCCACGGCACGGTGCTGTGGCCGATATCACCAGTTGACATAGGATTGGATTCTGGGTAGTCGGTTAACATGCGAAGGATCTCCACAACAAACTTCTTGGTGAGATGCGTACCCACTTTCTGATGCGTGCAAATGATGACATCATTGGCATCTGTATCCCATGTGTTCATGAGCCAATTGACCTTTTCGGGTTCGATGAATGGTGGATATATCCTACCCTGCCATTTCTTGCACAACATCCCCTCAGGATGCAATTGTTCTACGGGTTCAAGAACCCTGAATTTAGATTTTTGAGGCTGTTCAGACATGCTTGGACATTATAGTCGGGCTACAAGCAACCCGCATTCGGTTTCAATGATATGATGATTAATGTTATTTTCCAAAAACCAATTCAAAAAATCGAGACACTCATTCCTTCTGTCGCTCACATTATCGGCTAAAATCACGGTTCCAGAACCTACTAACCCGAGCATTATCATTGTCATGAGCTGTGGGTAATACTGATTTTTCTGGGCATCGAAGAAAACCATTCCATAAGGCTCTTGAACTTGCAGGTTTGGTAAGATCTCCATCGCATCACCTAAATGAACCTTGACGGGTGCTTGCAAACGATCCATTCGATCGGTAGTTGACTTGGATACAGGTTCATCAAATTCAATGGTATCAATAAAATCGCTACCAAAGCCAAGATTGGAAAATCCCAGGGCGAGGTACAGCGTGGACAATCCGTGACCGGTTCCGATCTCCAATATTTTATGAGGTTTGGTAGCCGCTACAAATCCTGTAAGTAAAGTTCCAGTGTCTTTTCGAACTGGATTTCTCCAACCATACCTACCCTTACCATCTGAGTAGCTCTCTCCTTGCTTACTTAATTTCTCGAGCTCATTGATTTCAATTTCAAATTGGGATTTCATAAGAAAAGATGGTTAGGTTGGAAATAGCCTCGCAAGATGGCAATTATCTGCCAATCCCAAAGCAACCTCAGATACATAAAAGAACTACAACTAGAAATCAATCAAATACAGGCACCACTATACCCATCTTCGAGGGTATCCTGCGAACATTGAGTGTACGATCATTTAATTGAAGTTTCAATGGTGATTTGGTCGCCTCAACGAACATATCTATACCGGCAAGGAACACACCTTGCATGTTAAAAAGTCCAACACCGGTCAAGTCTGATTTACCTCTTGTATTTCCATCATAAAGAAACATGGCAATTGTGGTTCGAGAGGGTTTGAAGAAATCTGTATTGGTCAGTTGTGTTCCATCTACGATTAGTGTATCTCTTCCGTTTAATATGGCTTTGGTCGAGGAGAAAACCGCCAAGGCTGGAAACGAATCAGAGGGCAAGCCAGAAAACATCATAGACAATAATCCCGAGTTGGGAATCGACCTCAAATAGACATTCCTATTTACAGATGAAATCTGCTCCCTGAAATAATGAATGGGTGTGTCGGATGTATCTGGGCCTTTGACTACAAACTCGTAATGTGATGTGGCCTCCAATGCTGCTGGTCCCCAATGACCCATATTGTTAACAGTGAAATCAAAATCCGGGGCTTCAGAAATACGCTGACCATCGCCAGAGTTGACTTTGTAAATCTGAACCGAACCATTGGCGATTGGATCGTTGCTTCCAAGTTCTACAGCTTTCCCGGATACAACCACCTTTTCACTTGCCGCATTTAGAATGAGGGCAGACGGCTCCGAACCTAGAATAAAGCGATGCATAGCCTTGAATGCATTCATTCCGGTGGCAACTTCATAATGATCCTCGGAAATCAAACGAAGGTTCGTCGCTCCAGGAATATCACCCGCATTGCGAGCAACCAAATCTCCTTCGGAATAGATATTCAATGTTGGCAAATCGTTGTTATGACCAGCCGGCTTTTCCTGCTTAAATCCACCAATCAGCACCACACCTGCAATTTTCCGAGATCGAACTGAATCCTTACAGAAGTTATAAACCAAACCCGAACCGGCAGAATGACCTACCAAATAAAGCTTTTCTCGACCACTTACCTTCAAAATGGAATCTACAAACTTATCCATGTCATCAACTGCCCCTCCCCTTCCAAACCCGAGCGAATTCCAATCGAAGGTATGAAGCAGTCGATGATCGTAACCTGTCATTTCAAAACGAGTTATTTGACCAGCGTAGGTGTCGCCAGAGGCCAGCATACCATGTACAAATACAATGGGCAATTGTACAGACTGGGCAAAAGACACTGATTCGAAAGAAAGTAAAAACGAGCATACAAAAACAATAAATCGCATTTCTTTCTGTTTGAGTGAGGTATGGTACAAAGTTGTTCTCTTTAATTGTGAATTCAATTTTACAACATTTTGAACTAATTAGTTGTTTTTAGGCTATCTTCGATAGGTCATGTGTGGAAGATTTTCATTGACACAAACGGAAGCAGAGATTGAGGAACGGTTTGGAGCTAAGTTTTACTCCAACGACCTCATAAAAAGGTATAATGTGGCCCCTGGTCAATTGGCCTTGGTGCTGCCTGCTGATAGTCCAACGGAATTAAAACTGTACAAGTGGGGACTGATTCCATCATGGTCGAAAGACCCTGCGATGGGCCATAAAATGATCAATGCACGATCAGAAACCTTGCATGAAAAACCATCATTCAAAAACCTTTTGAAGCATAAAAGATGTCTTGTCTTGGCAGATGGTTTTTATGAATGGCGGACCTTGTCAAACAGAAAAAAACAACCTTTCCGAATCAAATTAAAAGACGATTCCTTGTTCGCCATGGCGGGTTTATGGGATGAATGGATAGATCCCACAGCAGGAGAGACTGTTCGAACCTTCACCATCATTACGGTACCAGCCAACCCCTTGGTTCAGGAGTTACACGATCGAATGCCTGCGATTTTAAACCCCGAGGATGAGAAAAAATGGATTCAGCATCAAATAGACTATACAGAAATTACTGAAATTTTGACACCATTCCCTGAAAACAAAATGGTGTATCATGAGGTTACTGATAAGCTGAACAACACAGCAAACGATTCTGGAGACTTGATTAATCCTATACAAACAACTTTATTTTAATGAAAACCCTGCAATTTTGGATCAGAGCGAGTTTGACTTTTTTATTGGTCAGTCTTTTTCAATTTACCACACTTGGACAATCCAATGAAAAAAGCGAAGATGAAACCTTGTTTGAAAGGTGGCATCATATGGATCCGAATACCATGCAAGGTTGGGGTGTTTCGACGGACTCCGCACGCATCAATCATCCACCAAAAAAACACACACCTCCAATAATAGTGGCCGTAATCGACGGGGGTATAGACACCTCACATCCCGATATAAGGCCAAACCTTTGGATCAACACCAAGGAAATTGCCGGCAATAATTTAGACGACGACAACAATGGCTATGCAGATGATGTATACGGATGGAATTTCATTGGAGGCAAAGATGGAGAAGTAGGACCTGAAAATACCGAAGCAGTACGATTATACAATAAACTTCAATCGCGATTCAAGCACAAAGAACTGAAGGAAATACCAAAGCAGGATCGATCGGATTTTGAACTTTTTAAAAAAGTGGAAAAGAAAATCCTTTTGGAAAAACTAGATGCCGAACAAAATCTAGCCACCTTTGAGAAGTTAAAAAAACAGCTCGACAAGATTGTTTCACTGATGGGTGACGAAGATTTTACTTCGGAGGAGGTCCGATCCATACAAGATAAAGATGAAGAATTCATGCAAGTTGTTGAAGGTGTTGCCAACGCTTTGGAAAATCAAGTCGAGTTCAATAAAATCTATACAGAAGTAATGGATGGCTACAAATACTATTTTGTGTCTGCATATCATCACTACAATCCTGCATTTGATGGTAGGTCGGTTGTAGGAGATGACCCTGACAATATGAATGACATCAACTATGGCAACAATAATGTTACCGGTCCTGATTCCGAACATGGAACCCATGTAGCGGGCATCATTGGAGCCGTGAGGGAAAACGGAATGGGTATTGATGGAATTGCAAGCAATGTCAGGATTATGGCTATTCGTGCTGTACCAGATGGTGATGAGAGGGATAAAGACATTGCCAACGCCATTCGATATGCTGTTGACAACGGAGCCCGTATCATCAATATGAGTTTCGGAAAATCATTCTCACCAAACAAGGATGCTGTGGATAGCGCCATCGCCTATGCTGCTTCCAAAAATGTGTTGATGGTACATGCAGCAGGCAATGACTCTGAAAATATGGACAAAGAACATAATTATCCCAATCCAAGAAACTTAATTATAGAAGACAAATATTTTCCATGGATTGAAGTTGGAGCCTCCAATATTATCGGACAACCAGCTGGTTTCTCGAACTACGGCTCGAAGATCGTTGATTTATTCGCTCCAGGTGAGTCGATTTACTCCACAATGCCAGGAGGTCAATATGACTATCAAAGCGGAACCAGCATGGCCGCTCCGGTGGTGTCAGGTATAGCAGCGTTGCTCTGGTCTGCTTATCCGGAGGCAACAGCAAAGGAAATTAAAGTCGCGTTGGTATTGGGTACAATTACTACCAAAGACAAAGTGATAAGACCAGGCACAGAAAAAAAAATAAAGTTCAGGAAACTCAGCAAAACCGGAGGCATTGCGAACGCCAACAAGTCGGGTAATGCATTGAAATATCTTTTGGAGAACAAATAAAAAACTTCATCAGCGAACAATCAACTTGCGTGCGATTGGCTCTATATTCGACCCCTCCAATTTCACAAGATATATTCCAGGCTCTAAAATTTTCATGGGAAGCTGCATGATTTGACCAGCTTGTACCGCACCTAATAATTGCAAATCAACCAGCCTACCAGATTGATCCCATAGGCTAAACTTTGCTTCTTTGATTAAGGAGCTGAATTTTATTCTCAGTTGATCTTGATTTTTGATAGGATTCGGATAAAGCTCTATGCTTGCATCACTCTTATCGATTTCGGATGTCCCTGCCAATGTATCTAGAACCAAAAACTGTCCCATCATACCCCCATCCTCATGCGTCAACATATGACAATGATACATGTAGGGATAAACAGGGTCATAAAAATCGTCAAATCGAGCAATAAAACGAACTATTCCTCCCATAGGTGGAACGAGCACAACATCCTTCCTTCCGGCCAATTCAGGTGGCGGAGGCACACCATTGATATCCAAAATCCTGAAATTCACATTGTGGATATGGAATGGATGAGAAATGCGGGTTTGGTTTGTGAGCTGCCAAATTTCCGTAGCACCAAGCATAACCGTATCATTTATCATCATCATGTCAAATGGCATCATATTGAATACAAAAGGTCCAATGAGACTTCCAGTAGGTCCCATCACCAAAGGAGAAAAAGTGAGTGATCGAGTGACTGTAGCCGCCGATGCAGGAATTTGGGTTATGGAAGGAAGAGAGCTCAGAATGGTAAAAACACCATTGAGGTTGGATCCAAGAACATCAAATCTTAATAAATTGGTATTGGTGCCATTTAGAGGGTTGGATGTATAATTCACAATGATGTTGGGTCCCATGGCTTGAGGACTTGATGCTCCGTAAATGCCAGCCGGTATTTGAGAACCATAATTGGTCAACCAAACCGATTGACCCTGCATTGTGGTTAGATCAACCAATATCTCAGCCCGTTCACCTGGAGATAAAAGCAACCGTGTAAGCTGCAATGGAGCTGATAATAATCCGCCATCGCTAGCAATCATGGTAAAAGGCATGTTATTTGAGAAACCAAAATTAAAAGATCGCTCTGTGGTGGCATTGAGCAAACGGAGTCGGATCACATTGGCATTGACCTGATGAAATGGGGTTCGTGTTCCATTAATTAGAACCATTGTATCAAGCGCCGATTCGACCAAAAATTGCAATTGCTGATCGAAGGCGCGGGTTTGCACAGCCAATGGTATATCATCAACACCATATGTTCTTGGCAAAGTCAGAGACGCTTCCGATGGGTCACGGACAATAATAAACCCCGCAGCACCTTTGGTTACATGTTCAGCTGTCTTCATGTGTAAATGTGGGTGATACCAATAGGTACCTGCATTGTCCTTGACTTCGAACGAGGGTGTCCATGTGGTACCCGGGAGTATATATACATGTGGTCCGCCATCCGCTTGTGGAGGAACATGTAGTCCGTGCCAGTGCAAAGTCGTTGTATCATTCAAGCTATTGGTAACCTGCATCTGAACGAAATCACCTTTGTTCATGATCAGGGTTGGACCAAGATAAGCCCCATTCACACCCATGGTTGATGTGCTAGTTCCAGAAAAAAAGGTTTTGCTACTATCCTGAATGTTCAAAGAAAACAATGTTCCTGCAAGTGTATCAGGAATCACAAGTGGAATTTGAGCGGTTGCAGATTTGCTTATCAAAAATGATAAACAACCCATCCAAAACAAAATGACGAAGCTGTTATTAGGATTCGATTTCATTGTTATTACTTGCTAAAAATAGGCTATCGGTAAAACTAAAAAAATAGGCTAATCTCTAGAGTGACAAAGGTCACATTTGAACCCCAAAGATCCTACAAAAATCCGATTGAGTTATTATCTCAGGTTGTATGGCAATCACTTAGAGCCATGAGCGCACGAACAAGATACCAGGATGATTATTGTATTAAGTATTGTAAAAAACCCAGTTAAATGATTTCTTAGACTTGAGAAATTTATATTCAAGCAGTCGTTATAAATCGAAAAAGTAAAAAAATGAAAAGCAAAGCAAAATTAGATTGTAATGAAGAACAATGGAGTGCAGGGTTGAGGCGGAAAGAAAAAAACGAATGTTATTAAAGAATATTTGGCAAACAGGTGTTCTTTTCATGGTTTTTAGGGGGACTAGCACCCCCCACCCCGCTTCAAAAATAATGCTTTGGAGGCGAAGATGGAAATCCGGATCGTGTATTAAGCGTTTAATGTGAGTTAAGCATGGTTCTATACATCCCTTATAATAATGCTATATGATTTCGATAATCAACCTGAAAAACGGGTAAAATAAAGCCCGAATAAAAATAGCAACCGATTACTTCCGTGCAGTAGGATACTCAACCCGTACATGATATATGCTCATGAGCATTTTTTTGAATATCTTCTTGATCTGAGTTATATCCCTAAAGGTGATATCACAATTAACAAACTGCTCTGCTTCGATCTGCGAGTCAATAACCTTGTCAACAAGATCGTTTATGGCTTCAGAGGAGTGTTCATTTAAACTACGGGAGGCAGCTTCAACGGAATCAGCCATCATTAATACAGCAGTCTCTTTGGAAAATGGTAATGGCCCCGGATAACGGAAGTCTTCTTCGTCTACAATTTCTTCCGGAAAATTCTTCAAAAAGGATTGATAGAAATATTGTACCATGGAGGTTCCATGGTGCGTCCGAATAAAATCAACAACAATATCCGGAAGTTTATTTTTCCTGGCAATCTCTATTCCATGAATCACATGGCCGATAATGATGGATGCACTTTCCTCGAAAGACAGCTCATCATGAGGATTTATGCTGGAATTTTGATTTTCGATAAAATACATCGGAGAATCCATCTTCCCAATATCATGGTAAAGCGCTCCTGTCCTGACTAACAAAGCATTTCCACCAATGCTGAATGTGGCTGCTTCAGCAAGGTTAGCCACCTGCATGGAGTGTTGAAATGTTCCTGGCGCCTTGATAGATAGCTCCCGCAACAGAGGTGCGTTCGTATCTGAAAGTTCCATCAGCGAAACATCGGATGTTATTCCGAACAACTTCTCGAAAATATAAATCAAAGGATATGCGAACAGGGTCAACAGGACATTGCCTATCAACCAATACAAATCCGTGAGTTGCACTGCATCCAAACCTCCATCATACAACACAGCAAGTGCCGAATAACAAATCAAATAGCAGAGCAACACCAACCCAACAGAAATGAAAAGCTGGGCCCTTCGCCTCAAATTGGTAACACTGAATATGGTAACCATTCCAGCAATGATTTGCATGAACACGAATTCGTATCCTCCAGGAGCTACAAAGCCTAACATCAGCACCGTTACCACATGGGTAAACAAGGCGAGTCGGGTATCGAAAAACACACGGATGATAATTGGCAAAATACACATTGGAGCCAAATATGGACTTAGGTTCTCAGCCTTCATTATACCAGTGTATAAAGCCACATTGAGTGTAATCAAAACCAGAATCAAACTAACCTTGCGGTTGTCAGCGAAAATATCTTTCCTTAATCGCGCCAAAAACAATAATAGCATAGCAAGTGCTATCGCCACCAAAGTCATCTGACTTCCAAAAACCCAGCTTACGGTGGTAGCATCAGGCTCTCTGAAATCCGTAGCCAGCTTAAGCGATTGCAATACCAAATACCTATCATCGGTAATGGGTTGCCCCCGTGATATGACCACCTCCCCTCGCCTAACCACTCCGGAAGTTGGTAGGATTTCAGCAGTAGCCTCTTCTCTTATTTTCAAATTCAAAGCCTCGTCGTAAAGCAGATTGGGAGGCATCTCATCGGAAATTGTCAATGTTTGAAAAACAGCAGACGGCAGTAATTCGGAAATTTTCTTTTTCAGTTTGGCTGCTGCCTGTGCTGGCGAACTAAAGTCCGAGGAGTAATGTGAGGAAGACCTATGATCACTTACGACTTGAATTCGGATTGCATTGGGCTCCTTTGGTAAAAATACTCCGGATTGGTAAATGGAGTTGATGGTGGACTTTATCCCATCAATTGCAGTGGCGCTTACATTTGTCTTGGTGCGGAGCTGGTTCAAAATATCATCGGAAAATCTTTTTTGAACCAAGGTATCGAACGAGTAATAAGGCAGAAGGGCTGCTATGGCCTTGTCCTTTTCGGATTTCAAGGAATCCGGATGCTTCATAATGGCGAAATCAACCGGAGCTACCAAATCTTCGTAGTTCCAGGCCTTGCCTTTTTTAAACTCGAACTTGTAACGGATTTTGTGTGGCATGAGGTAGGAAATACCCCATATTGCCACTAAAACCAAAACGCCTTTGAAAATGCGATCATGGTTGTTGGAGATTCGAATCAGCAAGTTGTTCATGGAGGCTCCAAAATAAGAAAATAAAAGCAAGGGCTGTAAGCCGGATTCTGTACAACTGCCTTGCGGCAGAAGTTCCTGTCATTTATCTGGGACCACCATCACTGATGGCCTCTAGCAGCCTACCCGCGGCATTGGAGACGAGCCGCCTCCTCCAGTTTCCTAGAAGCCGTATACATGGCCTTTCAACCCGCAAGGTTTTCCCACGGAGACATCACTGCATCCGTCGTGAGCTCTTACCTCACGATTTCACCCTTACCTGGTAGCAAGGCTAACAGGCGGTATTGCTTTCTGTGGCACTATCTGTTCCCGATCCGTTTCCAAACCGAGACCTTCCCGTTAGGAAGTGCGGCGCTATGCGTTGTCCGGACTTTCCTCCCTTCGGTAAACCGATTAGCGACAGGACGCCCTTACTTTCCTAACAAAGATATGCAATTTAAGGGTTTTACCGATCAACTGTAGCTCCCATGGATGATAGATTAATGGAATTTCCCGTTGACCAGGGAATCAAAACCATCACCACTGAATGACTGATTGATTTTTCCATAGTTTTGAGGAAAAAAACATGAAAACCATAATCAGCACCGCATCAGCACCAGCTCCAATAGGTCCATATAGCCAAGCTGTTAGAATAGGTCAACTTCTTTTCTGCTCCGGCATGATTGCATTGGATCCTGTGACTGGAAACATGGTGCAAGATTCGGTATCGGCGGAAGCCAAGCAAGTAATGAATAACATATCCGCTTTGCTAAAAGAAGCGGGAGCCGGTTTCGAACAAATCGTAAAGACTTCCATATTCTTGAAAACGATGGATGACTTCGCAGCGGTGAATGAGGTTTATGGATCCTATTTCAGCGACCACTTTCCAGCCCGTGAAACAGTTGCCGTTGCCGGTCTTCCTAAAAATGCCAGAGTGGAAATTTCAGTGATTGTGGCATTATCTTGAATTAATGCCGATCAAGCCACTGCTCTCGAAAAAACAATTGAGATTTAGTAACTACCGCCACAGGCTTGATTTCATAGGTTAGATAAAATTGCTCTGAAGCAGAGCTCAATTCCACTTCCTTTATTTTACCAAATGATTGGATTTTCAATCGGAGAGTAGTTATATCCGATGCCGATGCGATCAAATGGTTGGGTGCACCTTTTGTTGCATCGCCGTTTACAGTCACTATCTCATCGTCAGCAACCAACCCCGAGATCCATCCAGGAGAACCTGGAAAAACTGCTTTGATTTTCGAACCTGAGGTTCGAATGCCCCAATACCGTTCTAATGGCAACTTTGATTCAACCGTCTCAATCTGTAATCCTGCAAGAGAAAGAGCTTCGGCCAATGGAATAATGAGTGTGCTCGGACGACCAACCATTTCATTGAAAAAAACATCCAATGATCGATTGGATACAGACTCACATATCTTTTTGAAATCGGTATCGTTATACCCTTTCCCCATCCTACCGAAATCTTTATACATTATTCTCATGACATCATCCAAACTTCGGGAGGATTCGGTAGCACTGCGAATCATAAAATCAAGAAGCCACGCAAGTAGGCAACCCTCATCATAAATGGAAACCTTTTTGCCAGGAATACCTGCCACATAACCGTCTAACCAGGTATCGTAGGAAGATTCGGTTATCGACTGGTTGAAGCGACCAGGATTATCCATGTGTCTTTGCAATCGCAAAGAGAACTCCTTCAACATCTCATGCAATCCAAATACGCGCGACCTGCCCAAGAATAAATCACCATAATAGGTGGTTATCCCTTCATACACATATCCGCTATTAGAATAGTTCTCCTTAGTGTAGTCATAAGGCATCATTTCAACTGGTCGAATGGTTTTTACATTCCAACAATGAAATAGCTCATGAGAAGCCACACCTAAAAGCTCCTTATACAAATCATCATTCATCAATTCATGACCGGGACCAAGCGCCAAAACTGTAGATGTGAGATGCTCTACACCATGATAAAACCTATATGGCAACACTTGAATGAGGAAATGGAAGTCACGAACCGGAAAATCCCCCATAGCATTTAATTGCACCTGCGAGAATGCCTCAAAGTCCGGAATGATTCGATTCCAGTCAGGAGTACACTGGCCATTAAACCAAATATGGAACATCACACCGTCAAGCGTGTAACTCCCATATTGAAGGTTAGGTGATGAAATGAAAGGTGAGTCTACGAGATCATCAAAATCGTTTGCTACGAATGTATGATTGTTCTGCCTTTGCAAACCCGTTGCTGTTTTCCAATTTTCAGGGATGTCCAACACCAATTCACAAGGTTCTTTTTCCCTTCCGGGGATGAAAAAACAGCAATGAACCGGATTGATGTATAATTGGTCATCATCTACAAAACAGGCCCCTGCATCTGGTTGGTTGGCATAGTATTGATATTGTACTCTAACAACGGGACCCACTACCCCATCTATCAACCATCTGTCCTTGCTTATCTTTTTAAACTCCAAAAGATTCCCACCATCGTCGTAGGGCTTGAAGAAACGGATGTTTTTGGCAAAATTACCAAGCTCATAACGACCTGGCCGCCAAGATGGTAATACCAATTCCAGGGTTCCATTTTGAAAAGGCCCTCCGATTTCCATTTCAATGTCGGCAAACCTTTCAAAGGGACGGGGTATTTTAAATGTGTATCGCATGATTTACAGTGTATTGAGCATCCGATTGGGATTGCCTATCTTCGTAACACGAAAATAACCATTGCAACCATGAACTACGACTTGATTGTTATTGGAAGCGGACCTGGTGGATATGTCGCCGCCATTCGCGCCTCACAGCTCGGACTCAAAACAGCCATTGTTGAAAAAGAAAGCCTTGGAGGTGTTTGTCTGAATTGGGGCTGTATTCCAACCAAAGCATTGATTAAAAGTGCACAAGTATTCGATTATATACACCATGCCGCCGACTATGGCATTCAAGTCAACGGTGCTACACACGATTTCAATGCCGTCATTAAGCGCAGCCGTGGAGTTGCCGATGGGATGAGCAAGGGTGTTCAATTCCTACTCAAAAAAAACAAGATTGATGTCATCAACGGACATGGTCGAGTGAAAAAGGGCAACAAAGTGGAAGTGAAATCAAGTGATGGCTCTACAACGGAATATGATGCCAAGCATATCATTCTTGCAACCGGTGCGCGTTCCAGAGAGTTGCCGAACCTGAAGCAAGATGGAAAAAAGGTGTTCGGTTACCGTGAAGCAATGACGCTCCCCTCACAACCCAAATCATTAGTGGTGGTAGGATCTGGTGCCATAGGAGTTGAGTTTGCCTATGTGTATAACGCAATGGGTTCCAAAGTCACTATTGTGGAATTCATGCCCAACATTGTTCCAGTTGAAGACGAGGATGTATCGAAACAGTTAGAGCGCTCCTTCAAAAAAGCAGGTATTGAAGTTATGACTTCATCCACGGTTGAATCGGTCGACACCTCCGGATCCGGATGTAAAGTTCATGTGAAAAATAAGAAAGGTGAAATGGTTGTGATTGAAGCTGACGCAGTGCTTTCCGCTGTTGGCATTACTCCAAACATTGAAAATCTTGGATTGGAAGAGGTGGGAATCATAATCGACAAAGGTCGTGTTGTGGTAAATGAATATTATC
>JBKCHO010000152.1:0-31525 GCA_046302815.1 Bacteroidota bacterium
GAACCATCGTTCCCCAAGGTGGAAACCAATTCTTCCTTATCGAATACCGTTGGATAGACGGTTCCATTATACCCTTGTATTCGTACACCATTTTGTCGCACCTCGCCAGTGATGGTAACTTTCTGCAAAGCCGATAGCGTATCTCCATTGGGGACAGGCAAGTTGCCATTTATGGAAGTAGTAACCACTTCATATTTTGGGACTGCCAGAACAATTGATGGGTCACCTATCAATGCAAAATTTCTGGGATTTATGCCTCCAGCAAGTACACTTACATCGTTTTTGACTGTGACATAAACATCTCCCAACCTCTGGGTTTGACCATTGGTATCATTAAATAGATTGTTCATCATTACCGAGTTCAAAACTCCGTTCTGTGCTGCGTAAACCAGGCGTGTTGTGGTCATAAGCGCCACACCTCCTGTCTCTCTCTCGATCAAAACCAATTCTCCTGTTGAAGTCCTGCCGGGGTCATCATACCTACTGAACTCGCAAGTAGCGGTGATGAACAGGGGCAATTTCCTCCTGTTTTTCCAAGAACGCACCATGCTATTATCCAATACACGCTCGGCCGTCCAACCGGTTTCTCCTCCGTGACCCGTATAGTTAATGACCAAAGCGCCCCTGTCTATACGCCTGTTGATGGCGTCATTTACCGAAGGATACCTTTGTCCTCCTGGAGTGGAAACTTGGTTGTAAGCATCCAAAAAAATCTTATCGACATTGAATCGCGGATGGTTGTTTCGAATGGTATTAGCCAAACCATTTGATTGACTTAAATGCAGACCCGAGTCCTCGTCATCTGCAATAAAGCAAATAACATTACGCCAATCTCCAAAACTGGAATTATTAGACTCGGCGCAAGACAAAGATGAACCCGAAGATGATCCAGGAGTTAAGTAATCTATGGTTTTGTTAACAACAGTCTGCGCCTCCTCAATCGTTTTGACAGGAAACCTACCGATACCCAAGTCCAAAAGATCTGTAACACCGTCATCCCAATCGCCTTCTGAATCATCAAGAAAACCGAAGAAGTCATCGGAAACATAGGATCGCACCAGGGAAATGGAATTAAGCGATTGATAAGTGGGCAAAAAATTTGTGTTGGATGGGTTGGCAGACTTGTTGTCATAGGACCCATCTCCGAACAATAACAGATATTTTGGTAGATCAGAAAGAGTTGTGGCCCTATTGTAGAACATACGCAGGAAATCCCTTATTCCAACCAAATCCGGTGCACCAGATGAGAATTCGTTGTATACTTCTTGCGGTTTCACGACAGCAACTCGCAATCCCCCTTGCTCAGTATGAAAGTCGGCGAGCCGATTTGCCTGTGATTCGAAATTAGGATGCGTTAAAATGACCATATCGACCTGAGCCATACCATGCAAGTTTTGGTTTGGAACCCGCTCCACAAAGGATGGTGTAAGGTAGGACAAGCCGTTAAAAGCAATAAATTCCAATAATGAATCGGTGTTTATTTTGATATGTCCAGCAGGTGTTTTGAGCTGATTTACCACATTGGTAGGATCAGTTACATCCCATACCTGAACTCCGTTCCAATTCCCAGACAATAGAAACTCTGAAACAGAGCCTGGCGCTGCAGATGCAATGTTTCTAAAAGACATTTGATTGCCGGTCATCACCAATTGCCGGCGAGCATTTAAAACAAGATTGTTGAGGTATCCAACAGATGTACTCGTGGAGGGGAAGTAAGTAAGCGTTAAATCTAAATTCGGGCCCGTGGTTATGATACTAACAGTATCAATATCCTCATCAGCGAAGTCAGATGTGTAGGAACTTCCAACCGCAGGAATGTTTTGTTGCAAAACACTTTGACCGTTATAAATCAACCTGAAATAGCTTGGAGAAAAAGAACGAGCTATTAAATTCGATTTCACATGTACGGGATGAACAGTGACGATATTGGGGAATGAAAAGGAAAAAGATTGAGTCAAGTTTGCATCAAATTGCTCTCCATACCATTGCCTTCCTGATTTGATGAAGTTATAACGCTCCACTTCATGGAATTGTCGATCATCGAAATATCCAAACGAGTTATTGGGAGACAGCGATGAGGAATTTCGGGATTGCACCCTTTTGGGTGGGGTTGTCAATGACAAATCAGGGCTGATAAAATAATAGGTGAAATCGGAAAGCAAATGCAATGAATGCACAAACTTTCCTGATACGGGATCTAAAGTCCAAGAAACCGACGATTCACCATAAAACAGGATATAATCATTACCATCAAAAACACCAAGCTCTCCTTCATCAACAACTTCTATTGAATTTTCCACTAGGTCATCGTGCCTGAATAAACTGTTTGAAAAAGGAAGCATGCCTCCACCATTTCCGAACAATCGAATATTCGATGGGTCAATTTGATCGGGATCCATTCCCATTTGCTTCAACTGACTGACCGTTATTTTGTATACCCCGGTTTGGCTAACAGCAATTTTGTACCAAGTCCCACTTGAAAGTACGCTGTTTGAGATATTGAACAGTCCAAGTTTATTTGATGTGGCCAAAGGCTGACCTTGCGTAAACTCTAAATCAAATGAAATTAACCTTTCAATCTTGCCATCTGCCATTTTTCTGTAAGGAAGTATTGAGACCCCTAGAAAATCTTGTTTCCTTTCTTTGGCGATGTTTGATTGGACTTGGGGTTCGTTGATTACAAGTTCCCGATTAATATTGGATTTTGTTTCAAATGATTGATAAACGGGGTTGAGGATTCTAACTTGGGTTTGATGTCCTGGAAATGGATTTGGTAGCCTCTTGACATAAAACGGTAGAGGTTCAATACCAGACTTGTACACTGCTCCTTCGAAGGATTGCATCCAAGACTCGGGTTCTCCTTCCAAATTTGACTTTACATCTTCCTGCCAATTCAAAACAACCCTGGAAGACCTATCTTGTTGAGCAACAGACCTATAAGAACTGGCACAACATAAAAAAGAAAGAACCAATGACCAATAAAGGCGTGACTTCGACATAATTTGAATCTGTTGGCAAATGTAATCAACCACTATTTCAGGCTACTAAATAACAATCCAACAATGAAAATATTATGTTTGGATATTTATTTTTTTATGACATACTTTTGTACTAATCATATCAACAATATTTGAATCCAAAAAGTTGTTAATCAATAAATAATATTTGTTGATATCAGAAACCAATCCGATACTGTAACCTATTTTCATTAAGCCGTATAAGTCAAGCAAAACAACCCAATCCAATGCGTCCCATTTACTTGATAACGGTTATTAGCATTTTAGGTCTGAGTTTCTATACGGAAAAGGCTCATTCTCAAGACCCTCAATTCAGCCAGTTCTATGCCGCCCCTTTATATTTAAATCCGGCATTTGCTGGTTCTGCCAGATGCCCAAGAATCGGGGTCAATTACCGAAACCAGTGGCCAGCACTGAATAAAACTTATATTACTTCCGCCTTTTCATACGACCAGCATTTTGACAACCTTTCAGGAGGATTAGGTCTATTCGTAATGAATGACAAAGCTGGAGACGGCACCATCAACACAACATCTATTAGCGGAATGTATTCCTACCAATTGAATCTCAGTAGGGATTTTTCGATTCGTATGGGAATGCAAGCCTCTTTGATACAGAAAAAGCTTGATTGGGATAAACTCAATTTTGGAGACCAAATCGACCCTCGATATGGATTTGTTTACAACACACAGGAAAACCGCCCCTCAGATCTAAATAAATCATATCCAGACTTTTCTGCTGGTATATTGGCATACAGTTCCAAAGTTTATGGAGGTGTTGCCATCAATCACTTAACCCAGCCTGACGAGGCCTTTATAGTAGAGGGCGCCTCCCCCCTTCCTATGAAAATTACCGCCCATATGGGTGCCATGATTCCCGTTGGAGACACCCGAGTATACAAATACGCGGCCTCTCGTGCTGAAGGAACCTATGTGTCTCCAAATGTCCTATACCAACAGCAAGGCAGTGCTAATCAGATGAATGTGGGTGTTTATGTACTAAAGTCCCCAATGATTGGCGGTCTTTGGATGCGATCCAACTTTGGTGGTGATGGAACCGGATTTTGGAGTGGCGAATCTTTTATTGCCCTTGTTGGGGTTCAAAAAGGTTTGTTTAAATTTGGCTATTCGTATGATGTGACCATCTCCAAGTTAACCAACAACGCAACAGCAGGATCACATGAAATCAGCCTAGGGGTTCAGTTCGAATGTCGCCCCAAAAAGAAGAGGTTCAGAACAATAAGCTGCCCATCCTTCTAGTTTATCTTACTTGAAAACAAAAAGTATTCAATTTAATACCATGAAAAGAAAGTCATTTGCAGTGCCCGTATTGTTTGCGGCAATCGTACTTCTCGCCTCATGTGGAGGAAAAGAAAAGTCCGCCACCACTGGTTGGAGTTATAATGACGAAAAAAACGGAGGCTTCGAAAAAGTCGAATATGGTGAGCAAGAGACCGGACCAGGTTTGGTCTTGGTTGAAGGCGGTACTTTCGCCATGGGTCGAACCGAACAGGAGATTACCATGGATTGGTCGAACATTCCAAGGAGGGTCACCGTTTCCTCTTTTTACATGGATGAAACCGAAGTATCCAACCTACACTATCGCGAATACCTCTATTGGATTGATCGTGTTTTTGGAACAGATTATCCAGAAGTATACAAGAAAGCCTTGCCCGACACTTTAGTTTGGCGTTCCAAGCTTGGTTTTAACGAGCCCTATGTTGAATTATACCTCCGCCACCCTGCCTACAACGACTACCCAGTAGTGGGCGTCAACTGGCTGCAGGCAAACGACTATTGTGCGTGGAGAACCGATCGCGTTAACGAGCAAATACTGGTTCGCGAAGGAATTCTTCGTGTGAATCCAGCTCAGATCAACGAAGACAACTTCAATACAGATGCCTACTTGGCTAACCAATACGAGGGTTTGGTAAAAAGCCCACTTCAGGATTTGAATCCAAACCGCGATACTCGTAAGGTTATTATGGAGGATGGCATTTTGCTTCCCCGCTACCGCCTCCCAACCGAAGCTGAATGGGAGTATGCCGCACTCGGATTGGTTGGTAACACCGTTTATGAGCGCGTAACCGAGCGGAAAATCTATCCATGGAATGGCCATGTGGTGCGGAATGCAGATGAAAAATACCGCGGTGAAATGTTGGCCAACTTCAAGCGTGGACGAGGTGATAACATGGGAACCGCAGGATTCTTGAACGATAATGCCGACATCACAGCCCCCATCATTTCCTATGTTCCCAACGATTATGGTCTCTACAATATGGGCGGAAATGTAGCTGAATGGGTAGCTGATGTTTATCGTCCATTGTCTCCTGAAGACAAGGAAGATTTCAACCCTTATCGTGGAAATGTCTTCAAAACCCAACTGTTGGATGAAGAAGGTCAGGTTGCAGAAAAAGACTCCCTTGGCCGTATCATGTATCGCGATGTTACCGAGGCTGAAAACGAGGGAAGGAGAAACTACCGCAAGGCCGATAATATCAATTTCTTGGATGGTGATGAGCCAGATTATGTGGAGTACAAGTTCGGCGTAACTTCCATGATAGACGATCAGGCCCGTGTCTACAAAGGTGGATCGTGGAAAGATCGTGCCTATTTTATGTCTCCCGGATCGCGTCGATTCCTAGACCAGAGACTTTCTACCGACTACATAGGATTCCGTTGCGCCATGCAGCGTGTAGGAAGCCCGGTAGGTTTCTCACAGAAAAAAGCTAAATAATAACTTTCCGCTTCGCAGAATAAAAGCCTCCGCTAACTCGGAGGCTTTTTTGTTTTATTTGCACTGTGCAGGATTTGATAAGCATATTCTCAGATAGAACCCATTTAAATAAAAAATGAAAAAACTTCTTCTGTCGTTCATTCTAGCCACTTGGTCTGTAGTTGCTTTAGCTCAGGGAATCGATAAGCCACAATACCAAATTGTCACACATAGAGCTGGAACCTACTTGGGCACCATCAACATCGAATTGTTTCCGCTCATAGCGCCCTTACACACACAGAACTTCGACAGCCTCGTCAACGAGCAGTTTTTCGATAGCACCGCATTCCATCGCGTTGTACCAGGATTTGTAATACAAGGAGGCGACCCAAACACCATCAGTGGACCCATTTCCACTTGGGGACAAGGGCAGCCTTGGCAACAAACCGTACCAGCCGAATTCAACGCTGTTAGACATGTTAGGGGAATACTTGGTGCTGCCCGAGACAATGATCCAAACAGTGCCAATTCCCAATTTTATATCTGTGTAGCCAACTCCACATTCCTGGATGGAAACTATACTGTGTATGGCAAGGTAACTAGCGGCATGAATATTGTCGATACCATAGTGGCCTCACCTCGCAATGCGAACGATGTGCCTTTGCAGAAAATCGAAATGTTTGTTACCTATACAGGCGTCAACGACAGCATTCCAACAGCACCAACCTTGAATAGTCCGGCAAACGGAGCAACCGGCATATTGAACACTCAACAATTCACATTCAGCAATGTTCCCGGAGCTGTTTTATATACTCTACAATTGAGCACCGATGTCAATTTCTCTACGATTAATCACAGCGTAAACACTGGAGGAACATCGGCTATCGTAAGCAACCTGATGGGGTCTACCAATTATTATTGGAGGGTGATAGCTAACAACGGTGGACATGAAAGCCCTCCCTCCTCTCCTAGATCTTTCACATCGGCAACCGCGGCCACAACGCTGATATTTCCAGCCGACTCCGCATTAGGAGTAAGCACCAATCCTGTCTTCCAATGGTCGCCCGTAACCAATGCCACAAGCTATACTTTACAAGTAAGCACCTCGGCAACCTTTACAACACAAACCATGGTTTATAACACCGTCGGCATATCCTCCACCTCGCAGCAGGTAACAGGACTTAACCCAAACACTCTTTATTATTGGAGAGTGAGGACAGCCAATGGCACAGAACAAGGTTTTTATTCGCCGAAATTCGTCTTCAGTACCTTATTGACAACCATAGATGAATCAGCACTTCCATTTCAACTTCTACAGTTGTATCCAAATCCCACCCACGATCAATTAATTTTGGTTGTTGATGACATCAAGATTGATATTTTAAGTGCGATTTTGAAAGACATGAAAGGTAAAACGGTTTTGACTCAGTCTATCGACACAAGGGAGAAACAACATCAAATTCATTTGCACAATATACCTCAAGGAGCATATTTGCTAGAGTTGAAATCGGCTGGTGGCAGCATCAACCGCAAGGTCATAAAACTTTAAGCCGCCAAACCACATACCATAAGCCACGAATACAAAAAACACCATGGAAGCATTGCGCAGGGTTTATGAAGCATACTTGTCTGGTTCGGGGATTTGCACCGACACAAGAAAAATCACAAATAGATGTATCTTCTTTGCTTTGAGAGGAGATAATTTCAATGGGAATCTTTTCGCCCAACAGGCTTTAGACACTGGAGCCTCCATGGCTGTGGTAGATGATGACACACTGCCCGCCAACGATAAGTTCATAAAAGTAGACCAAGTGTTATCTTTCCTGCAAGAGCTGGCCTTGTTCCACCGAAAAAACCTTCACATTCCTGTAATTGGAATTACAGGCAGTAACGGAAAAACAACCACCAAGGAGTTGGTCAGTCGCGTGCTCTCAAAAAAGTACAAAACCTATTTCACTCAGGGAAACCTGAACAATCACATTGGCGTTCCACTCACCTTGTTATCTATTCCGAAAAACACCGAAATGGCTGTGGTGGAGATGGGGGCCAATCATCGGCATGAAATCGGTTTTCTTTGCTCGATTGCACAACCAACACATGTACTGATTACCAATGTAGGTTTGGCACATCTTGAAGGATTTGGAGGTTTTGAAGGTGTGAAGCTGGGCAAAGGAGAAATGTATAGCCATGCGAAAAACAACGAGGCACTCGTTTTCATCAACAAAAGCAATCCACATTTGACTGGCATGCTCGGTGAATACGAAAGGGTATTTACTTATGGCTACTCTTCGGATTGCAGCATAACAGCCGAACCTTTGACTTCAAAGCAATATGTGAGCTTGAAATGGAAAAGCATCCATGATTTACAATGGCAAACTGTAAATTCGAATATAACCGGGGCTTATAATCTGGAAAACATCGTTGCCGCTATAGCCGTAGGATCTCATTTCGGAGTGTCAGATGAGGATATCGTTTCAGCCATTGAATCTTATTCACCCGACAACCAACGCTCGCAAGAACTGAAGAAAGGTGAAACCACCATTATCCTCGACGCCTACAATGCGAATCCCACCAGCATGGAGGCAGCTATACGCAATTTCCAAAACAGCTTCTCTGGGATTCGAATGCTATTTCTTGGCGATATGCTTGAACTTGGAGAAACTGCCCCGAAAGAACATTTGAAGCTGATCGAGCTCGCCCTTGAGGGAGACTTTGAAAAACTGATTTTAGTCGGACCATTATTCAAAGAGGCTGCAATTGCAATTACTGATAAAAAAATCATTTGCCTTCCTGACTCAATTGCCGCAGCCGATTGGCTCAAGTCCAACCCTCCCGGTAAGAGCTCCATTCTTATCAAAGGATCGAGAGGCTCCAAAATGGAAAAGGTTTTGGACGCTTTTTAAATTGAAACGAATCTTCTAAGATTTACTTCCGCCAAAAAGTTTGAGCGGATTCCAAGTGGATGGTTGTTCATCATCGTAATAACCATAGCCGCCATAACCGTAGCCGTAGCCGCCATAACCGTAGCCGTAACGCTGTCCAAGTCTGGAGTCGTTGAGAAGGAGACAAATGTTGGATATTTTCTGTTGCTCCACCAACTCATTCAACGAACGGATATACTCACGCTTGGAATAATTCTCACGAACCACATAAATGTTGAGATGCGACTGATTTTTTATCAGGAATGCATCCGAAACAATACCAAGTGGCGGTGTGTCCACGATAATGAAGTCGTACATACTGGACAGCTCCTTGAAAAGGGATTCCAATTCGGGCTTGGCCAATAATTCAGATGGATTGGGTGGCACTGGACCAGCCGGAATGATATCCAGGTTTTTCACTCCCGTGGGGTAAATAAGAGACTCCACCTTCTCGCCTCCAATCAAATATGTTACTATACCCTTATCATTCGCAAGCTTGAAATCTTGATACAACTTAGGTTTACGCAAGTCCATTCCTAGTATAATGACCTTGTGATCTTGCATTGCAAGTATGGACGCCAGATTCAGCGTAACGAATGATTTGCCCTCACCGCCAACGGAACTTGAAACCATAATAATCTTATTTCCGGTTTGAGAGCCGAAATACTGCAGGTTGGTTCGTACCGAACGGAATGCTTCAGCAATCCTCGACTTGGGGTTATTATTCACTACCAAGTTATCGCTGCGCTTTACATGTCCAATTACACCCAAGATGGGTATTTCCGTCAACTTGACGAGTTCGTCACGGCTAGATACAGTGGTTTGGAAAATCCGCATGGCAACAATTACCACCAACGGTAACAGCAATGCCAAAATCAACGAAATAGCCAACACCAACTTCTTATTGGGCTCAACAGGCTCATCAGCTACGACCGCCTTATCCAAAACCTTGTTGTCGGAAATAGCAGCCGCTTTGGCAATAGCCGTTTCAGCCTTTTTTTGAAGTAGGTATATGTAAATATTTTGGTTTACTTCGAAGCGGCGCTGTATGGCCAACAACTGCCTTTCAATTTCGGGCATCTTTCGGATTTTACCCTCATACTCGCTTAGTTCTGCATTCAAAGCAGCGGTTGATGACTGAATGTTCTTACGAATGGATTTGATATTCTCGATGAGTGAGGCTCGAGTGTCGGCAATTTGTTGGTCTACTATGGCGACAGCCGGAGTGGTGCTCTTTACACCAAAAGAAAGGCTCTTGCGCTTAGACTGGAGTTCTTGGTATTTGGTAATTAATTCTATCAACAAAGGGTCGGGTATTCCCATAGCCGATGGAGCCATCTCAGTCAAATCAGCACTGGTGGAAACATACTGCAACAGATTGTCGAGCGACTTCAATGTGATTTCCGATTTCACCTTCTCCATATCCACCGCATTCAGCCTTTCCAAAAATGCCTTGCTTTCCTCTCCAAGATTCACGGTTTGATTGCTCTCCTTAAACTTCTGAAGTTCCACCTCGACATCACCCACTGCCTTACTAGTTTGATCCAATTGCTGATCTACGAATTCCAAAGTCAAGGACGCTACAGATGTCTTATCTAGAATATCTCGTTTGATATAAACCTCGCACAATTTGTTAAGCACATCAGCCGCCCTCTCAGGAATCTCGTCTCTGAAGGTGAGTTCCACGATGGTGGCATCTTTATCGGGCGATTCGATTTTCAACCTTCCAATCATATCGGCTATTTGCTGGTTTGAGTCATGGATAAAAAACTCGTAGTCGGCATATTCCTTTTTGCGGACAAAATCGTCCACCTGTTCGATTGTCAGCTTGAAATGCTCCGAAACAAACGGGCTGCCAAAAGTTCCCTGCTTGGAAAAATCATAGCGCATACCTG
This sequence comes from Bacteroidota bacterium, assembly GCA_046302815.1. Taxonomy (GTDB): domain Bacteria; phylum Bacteroidota; class Bacteroidia; order AKYH767-A; family OLB10; genus JALRAP01. The sequence continues at coordinate 10,549 of JBKCHO010000152.1, forward strand.
ATGGGTCGGTTGCTGAAACGGAGAGCGTAAACTGGTTGTCGGATTTGAAAGAGATGGAAAATGGAATATCCCTCAACCATCTTGGAACATCCACAATGGTATCAACCTTAACAATAAAAGGATGTTTTTTGTATCGAGGAATGTGAGGGAAAACAGATGTGTTGAAGTAACTGACTCCGATACCTAACTCATCGATGGTCTGGCTCATAACAGCCCTGGAGCCCAAAATACCTTTTTCAGTAGCTACATTGGCTTGTTCTCCGAACAAATCCCCGGCTATGAAGTCCTCCATTTTGATGGAAGGCTTGTTCGACTCTTCAATCAAAACACTTGCTCCCGATTCATAAACAGGAAGCGTTGTTTTCAAATAAAGATAGGCGAGTGTGATAAACACCACTATCGAGGCCACAAACCACCAACGGTTCGCCCTGATCTCATCGGCAAATCCCGACAAGTCAATGTCATCGCCATTTGGATTGACTCCTGGTTTATTGTTGGTCATGGATTAGTTAGTCTCCCTTAATACCAAAGAGGTTATTAAGGTTAGTGTGGCTAGAATGGATGTTACAACTGCAACGGTTGGACTGATGGTGGCTACGCCCCTCCTACGGATGGGCTGAACATATACGACATCATCTGGATGCAACCATGCTACCTCAGAATCGAGTGGCTGCTTTGATGTGAGGTCAACGACTATCTCCTTGTATCCATCCTGGGTTTGCCGAATAACCTTTACTGTTTTTCTGTTTCCGAAATAAGTTAAATCACCGGCCATGCCCAGGCCCTCCAACATGGAAATTTTTTCATTTGGTATATAATATAGACCGGGCTTATTCACCTCACCCAAAATGGTGACTTTGAAACTGAGTTTTTTCAGGATGATTACAGGGTCATCCATGAAGGTTTTGAATTTGGCAACAACAGCTTGTCGAGCTTCCTGAATCGACAATCCGCCAACGGCAACTTTTCCCGCGAGCGGTATTTCGATATTACCTTCCGGATCAACCAAGATACCTTTTTCGTAGGAAGTACGGTTATCAACCATTTGCCTTTCAACGGTAGCTGCGATTCCTGGAAACGCGTCTGAATTGACCGAATATACCTGAACCGAGAGAATATCGCCAGGATGAATACGGAGTACGAACTCCGGACTCTTGCCGTTACCAGCGCCTTCCTCATGCTGCAAATAGGAGAATTTCTTCAAATTGATACATGACTGGAATGAAAATGCCAGTAGCAGGATTGATATGCAGCGTAGGATGTTCGACATGTGTTTTTGGGAATCGCTTATTGAAGCAAACCCCTTGCGATAACGATTTTTTGAATTTCTGATGTTCCCTCGTAAATCTGAGTGATTTTGGCGTCACGCATCAAGCGCTCTACATGGAATTCCTTCACATATCCGTATCCACCATGCACCTGCACGGCCTCCACCGTAGTGTCCATAGCAACCTTGGATGCATATAGTTTGGCGATGGAACTCGCTTGTCCGTAATCGGCTCCCTGGTCCTTCAACCAAGCAGCTTTCAAACAAAGCAATCGGGCGGCTTCGATTTCAGTAGCCATATCTGCCAACTTGAATTGTATAGCCTGGTGGTGGCTGATCTCCTTACCAAAGGCCTTGCGTTCTTTCGAATATTTCAATGCCAACTCAAAAGCACCAGAAGCGATTCCCAAGGCTTGAGCAGCAATTCCAATGCGTCCACCAGTAAGGGTTTTCATGGCGAACTTGAAACCGAATCCGTCTTCCCCTATTCGATTTACCTTTGGCACCTTGACATCAGTGAACATAAGCGAGTGCGTATCGGAACCACGAATGCCAAGTTTATTTTCTTTTGGGCCAATTGAGAAGCCGGCCATATCCTTCTCGACAATCAGGCAATTGATACCGCGATGGCCTTTGGCTACATCTGTCTGAGCCATTACCAGATAAACTCCTGCACTGCTGCCGTTGGTTATCCAATTTTTAGTGCCGTTCAGCAGATAGTGATCTCCCATGTCAATGGCCGTTGTGCGCTGGGATGTAGCATCCGAGCCAGCTTCTGGCTCAGAGAGACAAAAGGCTCCTATGATTTCTCCTTTGGCCAAGGGCACTAGGTATTTTTGCTTCTGCTCCTCGTTTCCAAATGTTTCCAAGCCCCAACAAACTAACGAGTTGTTTACCGACATCACTACAGATGCCGATGCATCAACCTTGGAAATCTCTTCCATAGCCAACACATAGGAAATAGTATCCAATCCAGCTCCACCATACTTGGGATCCACCATCATTCCCATGAACCCTAATTCGCCAAGCTTTTTAATTTGCTCTGCTGGAAATTTCTGATGTTCGTCCCTCTCGATAACTCCGGGTAATAATTCGTTCTGTGCAAAATCCCTAGCGGCTTGTTGAACCTGCAAGTGCTCTTCAGTCAATTCAAAATGCATAAAGTTGATATTTGGAGGTCGTAAAATTAGTTTTTTTACCCCCTTGAATGCCGGTCTGAACCAAAGTTTTACTACTTTGTTAATCAAAGTCAAACACCTTTTAATGCCACCCCGCAAATGGATTCATTAGTATCAGAAAATCAATTGATTGCGGGTGTGATGTCCGGCACATCCTTGGATGGCTTGGACATTGCGTTCTGTAGGTTCGTGGCTCAAGGACCACAGGTGGGATTCGAACTGGTATACGCCGAAACGGTTCCATACGATCAAGAGCAGAAAGCCCAGCTTTCTGGAGCGTTTCATTTGGATGGCTCCGCATTGATCAAGCTCCATGCCGATTTCGGCAAGTTCATAGGCGAAACCGTCATGCGGGTTGGTGAGGAAAACGGATGCTTTCCTGACCTGATTTCATCCCATGGACACACTGTTTTCCATAGACCCGACTTAGGTTACACCTATCAGATGGGGTCGGGTGCGTCCATTGCAGCGGTGTCAGGCGTTGATACCGTTTGTGATTTTAGAACAACTGATGTTGCGCTTGGTGGACAAGGTGCTCCGCTAGTTCCCATTGGTGACCAACTGTTATTCGGGGGTCATCGGTTTTGCTTGAATCTGGGAGGCATCGCTAACATTTCCTACGAAGAAGGAGGAGAAATCATAGCCTTCGACATTTGTCCAGCGAATATGGCTTTGAATCTGCTTGCAAACCAAGCTGGACTTGATTTCGATAATAAGGGCGAATTGGCGATGTCTGGACAACTGAACAACCAACTTTTGGATAAGTTAAACGGATTGGACTTATACAAGACCAAAGGACCTGTCTCGCTCGGAAGGGAGTGGTTTGAAGAACAATTCATGCCCCTTATTCTGCAAAATGAAATCCCTCTTCCAGATCGACTAAGAACCATTTCGGAACATATTGCACTACGCATCTCATCCGTGCTTTTTGATTCGCCAGGCACCACCATGCTCACCACAGGCGGAGGTGCGTTCAACGACTTCTTAGTCGAAACCATAGAGGAAAAAGTTTCCTCCCACGGCATTCATGTTGTAGTACCTGACGCCGAAATCGTGGCATTCAAAGAAGCCATCGTTTTTGCATTACTTGGTTGGTTGCGAACCCAGGAAGATGTAAACACGCTCGCCTCTGTGACAGGCGCAAAAAATAATTCCATCGGTGGTTGCGTTTACCTTGGGGCTTGAATGCCTTTGTAAACGCTATCTTCGCCCGCCAATAATGAACACCAAGAATCTCATGCTTAACATTTCCTTCGACCCTTTTCCAGTTTTGACTACAGAAAGGCTAGTGCTTCGCCGTTTGACAGAGGCTGATGCCGAATCCGTTTTCCAGCTTAGACGGGATGAGAATCTGATGAAATATGTGGCAAGGCCTTTGGCCAAAAGTATCGAAGACGCCATAGCGTTGATCCACAAAGTAGAGAACGGTATTAAGAACAATGAGTCAATCAATTGGGGTATTACCTTGAAAGGCCATGACAAGGTCATTGGTGTGGCTGGTATCGTTAGAACCACGCCCGAACACCACCGTGGGGAAATCGGTTATCTGCTTGCTTCCGAACACCAACGGAAAGGTTTTACAGCCGAAGCCATCAAGGAAATCCTGTTTTACGGGTTCGAAAAACTAGGGCTACACCTCATTGAAGCCATCACGGACCCCAGAAATACAGCATCCATATCGGTATTGAAAAAACTGGGGTTTTCTATGGATGGCCACTTTCGCGAAAACACCTTGTATGAAGGCCAGTTCCTCGATTCCATGCACTTTTCCTTGCTCTCCAAGGATTTCAAACGATAATCAGCCAGCAAGGCCATGAAAAGTCCAGTGCATATCTTTGCGACTTGATAACTCATGCCCATGTTGGATAAACTGAAGAAATTCGAAGAGCAAAGGCCTGAAATCGTCTTCGAGTGGAAAGACCGTGAAACTGATGCCGAAGGATGGCTGGTCATCAATTCTCTAAGAGGAGGCGCCGCCGGCGGTGGAACTAGGATGCGTAAAGGACTCGACAAACACGAGGTTACTTCGCTTGCAAAAACGATGGAGGTGAAATTCTCCGTTGCAGGACCACAAATAGGTGGTGCCAAATCAGGCATAAATTTCGACCCAAGCGATCCAAGAAAGGAAGGTGTTCTGAGAAGATGGTTCAAAGCCGTCCATCCCATATTAAAACATTATTATGGAACAGGGGGCGATTTAAATGTAGATGAAATTCACGATGTGATTGCCATAACTTCCGAAAACGGACTATTACATCCGCAAGAAGGGGTTGTTAACGGACATTTGGGCAGTGATGAAAAAACGCGTCACGAAAAAATATTGCGTTTGCGAATGGGAGTTGTACTTCCCGTTACCACCCCAGGATTGCGCGTACCATGTGAAAAAAATTATACGGTCGCTGATATGATCACGGGGTTCGGTGTTGCCGAATCCATCAGGCATTTCTATGAGCTCTCCGGTAAAGAACTCAAAGGAAAAAGAGTCATCATTCAAGGATGGGGCAATGTTGGTGCTGCAGCAGGATATTACTTATCAAAATGCGGAGCCTCCATATCTGGAATAATAGATCGAGATGGAGGTGTTCTTAAGCCACAAGGCTTCACTTCAGCTGAAATTTCACATCTCTTCATGGGAAGGGATGGAAACAGACTTGTTGCACACGACATGTTGTCCTTCGAAGAAATCAATGCCCAAATTTGGGACAGTGGAGCAGAAATATTCGTTCCTGCTGCTGCATCCCGTCTGGTTAATCGAGAGCAACTCGATAGGATGATCAACGCCGGCTTGGAAACCATTTCCTGTGGAGCGAATGTCCCTTTCGCCGACAAGGAGATTTTTGTGGGTCCAACTGCAGCCTACGCCGATTCCAGAATCGCACTGATTCCCGACTTCATTTCCAACTGCGGCATGGCTAGAGTGTTCGCTTACTTGATTACCGATGACGGAGAAGTCACAGATCAAGCCATTTTTGAAGATGTTTCATTTGTAATCAGGGATTCCATAGAAGCCATAAAAGCAAAAAACAGTTTGCTCACAGGAATTGCAGGAACCGCTTTCTCCATTGCATTGGATAAATTGAAAAACTGATGTCGATGTTCGACTGGTCTATATTGAACGAGGTCTATTTCGGAAATACCGTGGCAAATTATTTATGGTTTGCCGCAATCATTCTGGTTGGATTGGTTTTCAAAAAGGCCCTGTCTAAACTTTTCTCCTTAGCACTGTTCAGCTTGATCAAGAAAGTTTCAGGATCGGCTACATCCAACGAGTTCCACGAGCTGCTGAAAAAGCCCTTCTCCTTGCTCATGATGCTTGTTGTGGGATATTTCGCTTTCAAACAATTGGAATTTCCTTGGGACCAACCCACCCTTGCTGACAAATGGAAGCCAGCAGTTCATGTCTTGGGTATCATATTCCGCATCGCGTTGATTGTTTCCATCACTTGGATTTTCCTTCGGGTGGTTGATTTTTTTGCGCTCATTTTATTTCACAGGGCGGCAAAAACAGAGTCGAAACTGGATGATCAACTTGTGCCCTTTTTCAGGGATGGGTTGAAGATCCTGGTTGTGATTCTGAGTTTCTTTTTTATGCTCGCATCTGTATTCGATGTGAATGTTGTCACCTTGGTAGGTGGATTGGGTATTGGAGGGTTGGCCGTGGCATTGGCCGCGAAAGAAACCTTGGAGAACCTATTGGGATCGTTCACGATTTTCCTTGATAAACCTTTCACGGTTGGTGATCAAATCAAGATTGGAAATGTAACAGGGCATGTCGAAGCCATCGGATTACGCAGTACTAGGGTGAGGACACTTGAAAAAAGCATCGTATCCGTGCCCAATAAAAAAATGGTTGATGCCGAATTGGAAAACATTACCGAAAGATGCCTGTGGCGTGTTAAATTCCATATTGGAATCAATTACTCCACAGGTCCGGATAACCTCGAAAAAATCCTCGAGGATATCAGAAACTATCTTGATCAAAATGAAAAAATAGATGTCAATCCCATTGTTCGCTTCGAGTCGCTCGGCCCAAGCTCGCTGGATGTTTTGATTACTTACATGGTGAAAACAAACGAATACGAGGAAATGATTGTGGAAAGGGAGAGGATCAATTTTGAAATCATGCGCATAGTCAAGTTGAATCATTCAGACTTTGCGTTCCCTTCAACCAGTGTATACATAGAAAAAGCAGGCAAGGTCAATGGGTAAATACAACCAATTCAAAGCCATGCTTGCCATCACCAGGGCAAGCCTTAGATCCATCACTAGAAGCCCTTCAGCGGTCGTTTTCACACTGCTTTTTCCCCTCATTTTCATTCTCGTTTTCGGATTTATTGGAGGCAGCGAAGTGAAAATGAAAATCGGACTGCTTTCCGGAACTGAAAAAAACAATGTATTGTTCGAGGAAATCCGTAAGCTGCCAGGAGTCAACCTACTGGAGCAGCCCGAACCTGAATTGCTGGAGCTTGCATCCAAGGGCAGGATTGATGCCGTAATAAGAGTTCGATTGAATCCCGAACCATCTGGACCGGAATACATCCTAGAGGTAAATCCATCCACTGCAAGCCCGGAAAAAGGAAAATTGTTTCTATCGCTCACTGAAAACATTATTTACAAATACAACACCGGTAATCTACCTTCTGAAAACATCAAGGCCGAGTTGCGTCAAGGAGAAGTGTCTGGAAGGAAATTTGCAATGATTGATTTTATTCTTCCTGGTCAACTTGGCTTCTCGATACTTAGTACGGGCATTTTTGGTACTGCATTTGTTTTTTTCAACCTCAGACAGACACTGGTAATCAAACGGTTTTTCGCCACTCCGATTCAAAAACCATTCATCATATTGGGAGAAGCTTTGAGTAGGATGGTGTTCTCCTTGACAGGAGCTTTGTTCATCATCGTTGTTGGTTATTTCTTTTTCGGATTTACTCTAGTGAATGGAGCTGCTACAGCCATTCAAATGATGTTATTGGCGGCACTTGGTTTGATTGTATTCATGGGGTTTGGGTTTGTTATTTCCGGTGTGGCTCGTAACGAATCAATGATTCCTCCACTGGCAAACCTGATCACCCTACCTCAATTTTTACTGTCTGGAACATTCTTTCCAATTGACTCCTTCCCAAACTGGCTCCAACCCATTTGCCAGGTTCTACCATTGACTTATTTGAACGACGCATTGCGAAAAATTGCGTTCGAGGGGGTTGGGTTCTCTGAAATCGGACTACATGTTTTGGTGATTGTAGGCTGGGGTGTCTTGGCTTACTCATTGGCCGTCAGGGTATTCAGATGGGAATAAGGTCCTAGGGGCTAGGAAGGTTAACTCGAGAACCTTTCGTTTGTTTAAACAACCGATAACATTCGTTTCGTAACTAAATTTGCATAACCTAATTTAAAAATAACCATGTTGATTTATGTCATTGTCATTGCTTTCATGCTCATCGGATGGGTGGTCAGCGCTAGACTCAAAAACAAGTTCAAAAAATACTCGGAGGTAACCATTGGCTCCGGTCTATCCGGCAGGGAAATTGCTGAGAAGATGCTTCACGATCATGGCATCCGCGATGTGCGTATCATTTCCGTAGAAGGGAAATTAACGGACCACTACAACCCTCTGGATAAAACCGTAAACCTCAGCCACGATGTTTATTACGGCCACCACGCTGCTGCCGCTGCAGTGGCTGCCCACGAGGTTGGTCATGCTGTGCAACATGCTCAAGCATACAGTTGGCTTCAGTTCCGCTCCGCAATGGTGCCTATTGTAAGCTTTGGTTCCAAGTGGGTGCAATGGGTGTTACTAGCCGGCGTTTTACTGCTTAACACCTTCCCTCAATTATTGCTGATCGGTATTGTGATGTTTGCAGCGATCACCTTGTTCAGCTTCATTACGCTTCCTGTAGAATTCGATGCCAGTAATCGTGCCATGGCATGGTTGCAGTCGAGCCGCTCTGCCAATACTGGCGAATTGGTCATGGCTAAAGATGCTCTTAAATGGGCTGCTATGACATATGTGGTTGCCGCACTCTCTGCTTTAGCCACATTGCTCTATTATGTAATGCTATATTTGGGTCGTAGAGAGTAAATACCAAGAGTTGATTCCACATAAATAAAAGCCCCTTTGCAAGTCGGAGGGGCTTTTTAGTTTTGGTACGGTCCGGTAATTAAATTAAGCCTTGTAAAATCATAATGTAATTGGATAACGAGGTCCAGCCAACAAATAAGAAAAGGGAACCTAACGGTTCCCTTTCGAGGTCGCGAGCAGATTCGAACTGCTGTACAAGGTTTTGCAGACCTCTGCCTAGCCACTCGGCCACGCGACCATTATTGTGCAAAGGTACGAATATCAGCGACATCGAACCCAAGTGTGTGGCTTAACGGAAGATCATTCTAAAAGTTACTTAATAAATCGAAAAATCGTCTGATATGCAAAAAACAGCAGCCTCAACATCGCCATTCACAGGAGGTCTCAGTTTCTTGATTTTCAATTCTATGTGCTTTTTTCCGGGGATTTTCTTTTGCAAGGCATCCAAGATCCTTCCTGCTACATGTTCGATGAGTTTGGACCTGACAGCCATTTGTTCCCGGACCACATCGCTGACCATGACATAGTCCACGGTATGATCTAAATCATCCGTTTCTACGGATTTCATCAAATCTGTTGTCACGGTTACATCAACAAAATATTCACCACCAATAAAACCTTCTTCATCCATGCAACCATGGTATGCGTAGCATCTGATCCCTTGAATAGTGATGGAAGTCTTCATTAACTACCCTTTCTCTCCTCTTTTGCCCAAGTGTCTTTTAATGTCACCGTGCGATTGAATACAGGCTTGTCTGATGTACTTTTTTTGTCGACACAGAAATACCCCTTACGCAAAAACTGAAATTTGTCGCCAACCTTAGCCTTTGCGACACTAGGTTCGGCCATAGCCGCGTCTATTACATGAAGGCTTTCTGGATTTATATAATCTTTGAAATCGCCATCTTCGGAAGAGGGGTCCTCGACACGGAAAAGCCGATCGTATAATCGAACCTCCACCGGAACGGCAGTTTCCATAGCAACCCAATGCAAGGTTCCTTTCACATTGATTCCACTGGTATCGTTTCCGCTTTTGCTTTCAGGAATATAAGAGCATCTTATCTCGGCAATTTGCCCATTTTCATTTTTGGTGAACGACTCGCATTTAATGATGTAGGCATGCTTCAAGCGAACCATGAGCCCGGGCGCTAGACGGAAATATTTTTTTTCAGCCACCTCCCTGAAATCCTCTCTTTCAATCCAAAGATCTCTTCCGAAAGGGATATCTCTATAACCACCCTTGTCGTCCGCTTCGGGATTATTCTCTCCTTTTAAAATCTCGGTTTGTCCATCAGGGTAGTTTTCTATTACCAATCTCACTGGATCCAATACCACCATTCCGCGATTAGCGATTTTATTCAGGTCTTCGCGAATGCAAAACTCCAATAAGCCCACATCAATGATGTTTTCCCTTCTGGCGACACCGATTTTTTCGGCAAACATGCGGATACTTTCTGGCGTATAGCCGCGTCTACGCAACCCACTGATGGTAGGCATGCGTGGATCATCCCATCCATCAACATGTTTTTCCTGTACTAATTGCAACAGTTTCCGTTTGCTCATAACTGTATAAGTCATGTTCAATCGAGCAAACTCAAATTGCTTGCTTGGGAATATATCCAATTTTTCAATGAACCACTCGTAAAGAGGCTTGTGGACCTCGAACTCGAGCGTACAGATGGAATGAGTGATTTGCTCTATGGAGTCGGATTGCCCGTGTGCAAAGTCATACATCGGATAAATGCACCATTTATCACCTGTGCGATGATGATGCGCATGTTTGATTCGATACATCAACGGATCACGCAGGTGCATATTAGGAGATGCCATATCGATCTTGGCGCGAAGTACTTTATCGCCTTCCTTGAATTCCCCATTGCGCATACGAGCAAAAAGATCCAGGTTTTCGTCAATCGTTCTTAATCGGCAAGGACTATCCTTACCCGGAGTGGTTGGCGTGCCCTTGGCAGCGGCAATTTCCTCCGCTGTACTGTCATCCACATACGCCAAACCCTTTTTTATTAGCTCAACGGCGAAAACATACAACTGCTCGAAGTAATCAGACGCGTAGAGTTCGTTAGCCCAATTGAAACCAAGCCATTGAATATCCTCTTTGATACTCTCAACATATTCGGTATCCTCCGTAACCGGGTTCGTGTCGTCAAAACGCAAATTAGTCGTACCTCCGAATTTGGCAGCAAGACCGAAGTTGAGACAAATCGATTTGGAGTGCCCAATATGAAGATAACCGTTGGGTTCGGGAGGGAATCTGGTCAAAACACGACCATTATGCTTTCCGGCGGCAACATCCGCAGCAATGATTTCCTCTAAAAAGTTAGGGCCTTTTTCCTTTTCCATGAGGGCAAATTTACGGAAAGGGACAAACTCCCCCACTTCCTATTTGCTTTTCTTTTCCTGCTGTTTGAAATATTTTCTGAAAAGGAAATTGCTTCTCATGGCCTTTAGGTTTTCATTGAGCAACTCCGTGCTCTGTTTAAGATTATGAACACCCTCCTTGACCTCACCTGCCAGAACACTATCATTATTCACTTTGTAAACCAAACCATTCGGATTGTTCATTCCAGATGTGAATTTGCTTAAGCCTTCCACCACCTTGTTGAGACTGTCACTAACTTCTTCTAAGTTGGCAACTGTCAACTTTAAGCCCTGTGCGGCCTTTGGATCCTTAATTAAAACCCCTGCCAACCCTTCTCCCTTGTTAATGGATTCCGCAAGACTTCCAATTTGCAAGGTAACCTTATTGGCATTTACAGATGCTTCCCTAATAGCTTGCAGTGCAACCCTGATATTATCAGCCGCCACAGAATCCTCTATTAGCCGAAGCAAACCCTTATCGGTGTTAATTCGCGCGGTGAAACTGCGCAGATCCGTGGTGATTGCTTCCAGATTATCATTGGTAGCATTCAGTGTTCGAATCATCTCGTCCGTCTCTACAGGCCTCAGTGAAGCAATCACATCTCCATCAATAACAGCCTCAGATGGTCCCTTGCCTGGGTTGATATTTACGAGTTTGTTTCCCATCAATCCATCGGTACCAACCGAAGCCGTAGCGTTTTTCTTAATGTATTGGCTATGCTTTTTTTCGATAACCATGTAAACCGAAACACTTGAATCGTTTTCGATACGGATTTTGTCCACGGTTCCTATATCGATACCGGCATATCTCACATTATTGCCTTGCATCAACCCATTCACATTGTAGAATTGTGAAGAAATACGAATTGTACTGCTGAACAAACTTTGTTTACTACCAATGAGATAAAGGGCTACTACAAGGACAAGTGTGCCTATGGACACAAATAGACCAAGTCGAATGTTGCTGGGTGTGTTTTTATTCATATGACTCCTTCAAAAAATTGTTTTACGATGGGATCAGTAGATGATTTCAGTACATCGAAAGTGCCTTGGGCGTGGTTTTTGCCTTCAGACAACACAATCACCGAGTTGGCAGTCATTCGAGCCACTTGCATATCGTGGCTGATGATGACAGATGAGGTATTGTATTTCTGCTGTAAATCCATAATTAATTCTACAATCTCTCGGCCAGTGATTGGATCAAGTCCCGTGGTGGGCTCATCATACAATACGATTTCAGGTCTCAGTATTAAAGTGCGAGCTAATCCGATACGCTTCCTCATGCCTCCGGAAAGATCGGCGGGCATCATCTCGGCAGCATGAAGTAGACCGACATTCTCCAACGCCTCGTTTATCCTGTTCTCGGCATCCTGCTTTGTGATGTCGAACCAATGTCTTCGCATTGGAAACTCCAAATTTTCCCGAACAGTCATGGAATCGTATAGGGCGCTATTCTGAAAAAGAAAGCCGATTCGAACTCGCATTCGATCGAGCTGATCATGGTCCATTTCAAGAATATCGGTCCCAAGGACATGGATGCTCCCCTCATCTGGCTCTAGCAAACGAACAATGCACTTAATTAAAACCGATTTACCCGAACCCGATTTACCAAGGACAACAATATTGTTTCCTCTTGGCACTTTCATTTCAAACCCGTCCAAGACATGGTTCGTGCCGAAGGATTTTCTCAGATTTGATATTTCGATTACATTTTCCAGCATGTATTAGTTCAGGCCTAAAAGATCTGTTATTTGAACTGCGATCAAATCGACAATGAATATGGCAAGAGATGCAACCACTACCGCCGAATTCGCTGAGTGTCCAACACCCTCTGTTCCCTTCTTTGAATGGAATCCTTTGTAACATCCTACGATGCCAATGGCGAATCCAAAAAAATAGGATTTGACAAAGGCTGGAAGAAAGTCGGAATACTCCAACGAATCGAATACTTGATTGGTGTACAGCTTGAAACTTACCACATCCTTCAAGTTGACACCAATGTAGGAGGAGTACAGGGCTAAAGAATCCGACAATACTACCAATACTGGGAGCATCAGTGTAGATGCCAACACTCGTGTAACCACCAAATATTTAAACGGATTGGTTCCTGAAACCTCCATAGCATCAATCTGCTCGGTTACCTTCATTGAACCCAATTCGGCTCCGATACTAGATCCGATTTTACCCGCGCAAATCAATGCAGTAATAACGGGGCCGATTTCCCTGACCACAGAAATGGCCACCATTGACGGAAGCCATGATTCGGCACCAAATTCTTCCAAAGTGGGTCTAGATTGCACCGTGAGAACCATTCCCATGATGGCTGCGGTTATTCCAACAAGCGGCAACGACTTGTAACCAATAATATAGCATTGCCGAAATAGTTCCTGCCATTCATAACGAGGCCTTAGTCCTTCCTTGAAAAAACGAGCGGTAAATGCCGAGATACCTCCTACCTCTTCTAAAAAATCATTCCAGGCATTGTTTTTGCTCATAGTATGAAGCCCATCTGCTTTGCTGCGAATGTAATATAATGGTCCTCAACATAACATGTCTAAAGTCACCCAATAGCAAGGAATTAACCAAGTCAGTACCTTTGTAACATAAACTTTTGACCTAAACCTTTCATTCAAAATGAAATACCTAGTTGCAATAGCCTTGTTGGTCGCCACTGTCCTAGGCTTGAATTTGTCCTCGCCGACCCCTGCCACATCCCAAAACAACCCCAATGGCTCCAGTGAGTTGTCAACGCTGATGAGGGATATGCAGCAGTATACAAACCGAGCAAAAGAGGGCTTGAAATCAGGCGCTAAACCCGAACCATATCCTGCCAAGTTCGATAAGATTCATACCGCTAAAATCACTGAGGGAATGAGTAAAAGTGATTATTATAAATCATTCGCAGACCTATATGTGATGTCGGTGAAGAATTACGCCAAATCCACAAAAGCCGATAGAGTTGAGACTTATAACAACATGGTCTCTGCATGCTTGGCATGCCATTCACAACATTGCCCTGGCCCGGTGCCGGTTATCAAGAAAATGAAGTGGGATCCAAAATGAGTATCATAAGTTAATGACCCCTACGAATGTGTTCTGTCCATTCACAACAGTTACATTGAATAGTGTATCGGGCAACAAGGGCGCAAGCGGACTGACAATCAAACTGTAATTGCCTTCTGTTACACCTGAGATCAGAAAAACCCCACTGCTGTCCGTGTATGAAGAAAAGCTGTTTACACCATCCGTAGCGACAACTGGAACTAAAGCCGTAGAAGGAGACACCGATCCGGAAATGGATCCAGAAATAGCTCGGTCTATCACCCTGATTACCGGCTTGAGTGAATACTCGCCATTGCCTTGATCTACCACGGATTGTCCTGCGTCGAAATCCAAAAGAATGGAATAGTCCACTCCCGAAACAAGATCTTTATGAACCTGTAATTTTAATCCAGATTGCATTGCACTTGGGGTCGATAATGGATAGCTTATTCCGCCGACCACAACTGTGTTGTTCGGACCTAAAATCAATCTAATTTGCTGTAGTTTTCCTGCCAGCATATCACCAGTAGCGATTAGGGTGTCTGCTCCTCCTGTTAAATCAAGTAAATTATATATTCCTGAAGCCACATTCAATGAAATGTTACCAGATTCCGCTCCGGTGACCTCTACCCCAACTATATCAACATTTACCTCATCATAATTACCTGGTGCATCGGTAAGCCGAATCTGTAATCGTGCCTTCTCCTCTGATGTCGACTCCTTTACACATGCCGTAAGCATAGTAAGTGCAATTAACAAGGGGGTCAAATTCAGGAGAAAAGATTGACTGGGATTTTTGGCTAGGTTATTGTTGGACATAGGATAAAAAATTTGGTGAATAAAAAACATTAATATGATTCATCTGTTAAGCAAAAATCATTCACTTACTAAACAATCACAAATACAAATGAAAAAAAACATCCTTTTATTGTCAGTTTTGTCCCTTAGCATTGCGTTTTCCTCTTGGAAACATGTAGATGTATTTAAAGTGGATACATCCAAAAGTTCCGTTGAGTGGTATGCCGAAAAAGTAACAGGTAAACACAATGGCACAATTAATCTTAAGTCCGGTGAAATTTCAAATAACCATGGCCGTTTCGGGGGAAACTTTGTTATGGACATGACATCCATTGTTTGTAAAGATTTACAGGGGGGCAGCAAAACCAAGCTAGAAGGCCACTTGAAATCCGAGGATTTCTTCTCCGTAGAAAAGCATCCTAATGCTTCTTTTGAAATTTCTTCTATGACTCCTTTAAGCGGCGCCAAAGCTGGAGGTCCTAACTTCACAATTGCTGGTAAAATGACCATCAAAGGAATCACCAAAGACATCAGCTTCCCAGCTGTGGTTGCATTTGCTGGTAATGGCATGACAGCCACCGCAGATGTGGTGATAGATCGTTCCAAATACGATGTCCGCTATGGATCCAAATCTTTTTTCAGTGATATTGGCGATAAAGCCATCTATGACGAATTCACTCTCAAAGTGAAGCTTGTGGCAAGTTTGTAATACCAATCAAAAACTATAAAAGGTCCGATTTTATGTCGGGCCTTTTTATTTTATTGATATACTGAGCTTTAGCTGACTTTTCTCTCGGATTTTTTTACAAGAATTTAACCGAATTTTCACTTGAAATGGGCTGTTGATTATCTTAACTTTGCACGGTCTTGAAAATCAAGGACAAGTGATGCGGAAAAGTATTTGTTTTGCTATCTTATTTTTTCTGCTTTCTTGGAGCTCCTACTCCCAAATCACCGTTGCTTTTCAGGGAGGAGAAGGAACTGCTTCTGATAACTGGGATTATCTTCCAATTTCTAGTGCGGGTGGTCCCGCTTCGTTGCTCCCCGGACCACAAGGCACTCAGATCCGAACCGGCACCAAGTCCATTCGTGTGGGTGGAGGAAACTATCAGCTTAACTGCACTGCTGGAAAAAACTGCTATGTAGGTGGTAGCACCGCCGTTGTGGTCGGTTCTATTTCCGGAACCACATTAACTGTGACTTCCGTTGTTAGCGGTTCACTCAGTGTGAATACTCCGCTTCAAGGAACTGGAATTGCCCCTGGAACATTCATCTCAGGCCTTGGCACAGGTACCGGATTGACTGGAACCTACACCGTCAACATATCGCAAAACGCTTCATCAACTACCATAACCAACTACAGTGCCGAAGGATGTAATATGCACGGAAAAATCCTTGAGATGAATTCTGTGTGCATAAACGGATTAAGTGGCGTTCAAATTAAAGCATATACATCGGCAAGTGGCGACCCCGCTTGTGGACTTGGTTTTGATGATCCAGATTATCTGTTTTATGAAGTCAACGAAAACAACTCTGGCTGGGTAACCATTGCCACGCTTCGCGGTCAAAACAACAATACATGGAATTATGCGATGACCACCATTGGAGGATTACAAACGGTACCAAATCCATTTGTCTATAATGTTACGCCAGGTACTGCGTCAGTTGCATTCAGGATCCGAGGTGTCATGAATCGCTCCGATGAGTTTTTTTATGTGGATGATATCAGCCTAACCGCATCTAGCAGCTCTCCTGGATTTGGAACCAGTCCAGGGGTTTGGACCGGTGGACTCAATACGGATTGGCACAACCCATGCAATTGGGTTAGCAAAATAATACCATCTACCACAACTACCGTAACTATTCCGGATACCTCCATCAATTATTGCGAAGTGTTTCCGGGAAATACTGCCAATTGTGCTTCTTTGAATGTGAACGATACGCTCAAAGTCGAACATCCGACCAGCACAATCAATATCAACGGGAATTTCACACTGCAGCTTAATGGATTTCTGGATATGTCCACCAACAACACCTCGGGTGGAAACATGGCCCTCGCCGGAAATTGGATCAACCAGCGAGATGAAACTTTTTTTGATGAGCGCGGAAGCAAGGTTTTACTAAACGGGTCTGCGACGCAAAACATACAGGTTACGGGTGCCAACGGCGACAAAGAGGTTTTCTCGTGCCTAGAGATCAATAAAGCTTCAACCAGGGTTGTTCCAAATGAAAACATAGAGGTGGATCCGAATAATCTTAGGGGGAACATTTCAGTTCTCATACTTACTAGCGGAATCATGGATTTCCGTTCTCAAAAAAAGGAGCTCTTGGTAGGCAACTATTTTTCAGGATCGGTTACCAGAACCAATGGTGCGGTTTGTTTAGAGGATACAATTTACCGGACCAAGTTCATACGAGCAATCGATCCTGCTCAAGGGACTTATATTTTCCCTATCTGTGCGTTCTCAGCAACTACACTTGCACCCAATCAATATATCCCGTTCACCATTTCCAACCTCACCGGATCGCCCGGATTTGTGACGATCAATTCTTACGCAACTGCAACAACAAATCTTCCTTGGCCTACCACTCCCATTAGCGTTAATAATTTGAATAGTACTACCGGACTGCTTCCCGACAACCGTGATGCTACAGCAAACAGATTCTGGCATGTGTCATCCAGTACCCCACTCACGGGAGATATGCGTTTCTCTTACAACTCCGCGTTAGACCAACCAATCGCCCCCTTCAATGTTGCCAGCCAATATAAAGCCCAGCGATATAACGATGCAACAGAACAATGGGAACCTTACATCGCAGGTCAAACAGCAGCCAACTATTTCGTTGTCGTACCCGCAACCGATATCGGTCATACTTGGACCTTGTCGAGCTCACCTTCTCCCCTACCGGTTGAACTAATTGCCTTTGATGCCATACCTAAAAACAACTCCATCGTTCTGCTCCGTTGGAGTACTGCTTCAGAAACCAATTCATTGAAATTTACAATCGAAAGAAGCTCAGGTGTGGAAGAATTTTTACCCGTTGGAGAAGCTTCGGCCGCTGGATACTCTAATTCTTTATTGAATTATTCTTTGATTGATGAAAATCCATTGGAAGGCGTTTCCTATTATCGCGTTCGCGAAACTGATTTGGATGGATCAATGCAAATTTCCAATCCTGTTCGGGTTATAATTAATAAGGATCGGCATTTTGCATTTGAGGTTTACCCGAACCCCGCATCTCTTGAATTTATTATTTCTTCATCTAACAACTTCGACTCTTATAAGCTTACAGATTTACAAGGGCGTCCCATCAAATTCATTTCTTCCAATGGAGAGGGATTTACAAGAGTTTCATGCCTAGGAATACCCCAAGGCATTTACTTTTTATTTGACACAAAAGGCAATGCATTGAAGCTGGCTATTCAATAAAAAAGTCCGCTGCTCCGCGCGGACTTTTTTATTGATAAGGAAAAGTAAATCACCTTTTGGGCTCAAGCAACTTGAAAAACTGATCCAATTGAGGCAAAATCACGATTCGGGTGCGGCGGTTTTTAGAACGACCCTCATCGCTATCGTTACCGGAGACTGGCACAAATTCGCTCCTCCCAGCAGCAATCATTCTGGATGGGTCGACACCATGGTTTTTCTGAAGGTCTCGTACGATGGAGCTCGCTCGAAGCACACTCAAATCCCAGTTGTCGCGGATCTTATCTGTTGAAATAGGCTTGTTATCTGTGTGTCCCTCCACCATGAATTGAACATCAGGTTGAGCCTTGATCACCGCAGCAACTTTAGCCAAGACATTGCTGGCTGCGGAGGTGATCTCGTAACTTCCGGTTTTGAAAAGCATCTTATCTGATATAGAGATGAACACGGCACTGCCCTCTACATTGATATTTACATCTTGATCATTGACATCCGTTAAGGCCCCCTTCAAATTGAGTGCAAGAGTCATGTTCAAAGAATCTTTACGCGACATGGCCGACTGCAAATCTTTAATGTAAGCATCCTTGGAAGTGATATTCTCCAGCGATTTACGAATGCTTTCCGACTGCGCGGCACTTACTACAGATAAATCCTTAAGCTGCTCCAACATGGTTGTGCTGTTTGATCTCAAACTAGCCATCTCCGACTCCATGCTGCTGATTCTTCCGGCTTGTTTTTCCTTGTCAGACATGCAGGCGCTCAATTGGTATTTGAGTTTGTCGTTTTCCATTTTCAGCTCTTCATTCTTAGCAATTTGGCTTTTGTGCTTTTTGGTTGAAACGCATCCGACCGAAGCCAAGGAGAGAATAATCAGAGCCCCCGCAAAAAATCTTGATTTTTTCATATTGTTTTGATTGATGGTTTTTGGAGATACAATTTTGGGACTGCAAAGTTAATCAATGAGTCCCCATTTTGGAGGCAAGATGCAAAGGGCTACATTTGCAGCATGTTGATGTTAACACCTGGAAAATTCCCGGATTACGAATTGATAGATTGCGGGGATTTTGAAAAGCTTGAGCGCTTTGGCAATTATGTGACCATCAGGCCTGAACCACAAGCTGTATGGCCTAAGATGCTGAGCACATCCCAATGGGAAAAAGCTGCACATGTTCGTTTTGTTGCCAAGTCAGGCTCTACTGGAATTTGGAAAAAAATCAAAGAGATGCCAGATCGTTGGCACATGGAATATCCCATCGGCGATGAGGGCACCAGGATACGCTTCCGTTTGGCATTGACTTCCTTTAAACATGTAGGCTTGTTTCCAGAGCAGGCCGTCAACTGGGATTACATTTACCAAAAAACCAAATCCCTAAAAACTTCAACCCCAAAAGTGCTCAACCTTTTCGCTTACACGGGCGCATCATCATTGGCAGCCAAAGCTGCCGGGGCCGACACGACACACTTAGACTCGGTCCGACAAGTGGTGACTTGGGCTAGAGAAAACATGGAGCTTTCTGGACTGGATAACATCCGTTGGGTGATTGAGGATGCCATGGCATTTGTTCGGAGGGAACATAAACGAGGAAAAAAATATAACGGAATCATTTTAGACCCTCCAGCGTATGGGCATGGCGCCAATGGAGAGAAATGGAAGCTTGAAGACATGATTGCTGAAATGACCGGCATGGTCACCGAATTGCTAGAGCCGGAGGACCATTTCCTGCTGATGAATACTTATTCCCTCGGTTTTTCATCGTTGGTAATCGAAAACTTACTGAATAACTCTCCTGTTAAAGGCCGTTTTGAAACCGGAGAGATTTATTTGAAATCTGGAACGGGGCAAAAACTGCCTCTCGGCGTTTTCGGACGAAGCAAATAGCACCCGAAACTATTTTCATCCGGGGTTGTTCTAAAAAGATGGGTAAATCTAGTCGGATATTATATGCCACCCTCATCTTTTCGTGGACCACTATGTCATCCTGTAGTCAACCCATACCTAAAAATTCCGTTGTTATGTCTGAAAACCCAAACCAAAACAACAACCCATATTACTCCAGAACTGATACTTCAAAACTTGTTTTGTCTGATTCAGAATGGAAAAAAATATTGTCCCCTGAAATGTTTTACATAGCCCGACAAAAGGGCACCGAACGCGCTTTCACGGGTAAGTATTGGGATTATGAAGGACTTGGGACTTACTATTGTGCCGCTTGTGGCAATGCCTTGTTTAAATCTGAAGCCAAATTTAGCAGCTCGTGTGGCTTGCCTTGTTTTTTTGAATCTATTCGCCCTGATGCTGTCATCTACCATCCCGATTACTCATACGGTATGAACCGCATAGAAGTGGTCTGCGGTAGATGCGACGGGCACCTTGGCCATATTTTCGACGATGGCCCACCTCCAACTTACAAAAGGTTTTGCATGAACTCTTTTGTGTTGGATTTTGAACCTGATAGTAATTAGCATCTTCGAAAGAAGCGGAAAAGTGACTAATTTTCCGTCGTGACTAAACATGAACTAAAATCTTCTCCATTTAATCTGGCAGTTATTGCTGCCGGGCTTGGTTTTTTTGTAGATGCGTTCGATCTTTTTCTGTTTAGCATTTATCGCATACCAAGCTTGACCGAATTGGGCTTGACCGGAAACGAATTGAAAGTTGAAGGAGAAAAACTGCTTTCCATACAAATGGCAGGTATGATGGTGGGAGGTATTTTGACAGGCATCATTGGCGATAAAAGAGGTCGCGTTGCGGTATTATTCGGATCCATATTGCTTTACTCTGTAGCAAACATGGCAAATGCATATGTAG